>CAYXHU010000233.1:0-4170 GCA_964464675.1 uncultured Acidimicrobiia bacterium | reverse complement strand
ACCGTCCCAGTCGTCCTCGGCGAGCCCGTCCTCGATCGACACCAGCGGGAAGTCCTCGACCAGACCGGCCAGGTAGTCGACCATGTCGGCCGACGTCATCGTGGACCCCTCGAACAGGTAGCGGCCCTCCCGGTAGAACTCGGTGGCCGCCGAGTCGATGGCGAACACGATGTGGCGCCCCGGTTCGTAGCCGGCCGACTCGATCGCCTCGACGAGCACCTCGAGTGCCTCGCGGTTCGCCCCGAGATCGGGGGCGAACCCGCCCTCGTCGCCCACGTTGGTGGACAGACCCCGGCCGGCAAGCACCTTCTTCAGCGCCTGGTAGGTCTCCACCCCGGCACGTAGCGCCTCGGAGAAGCTGGGCAGCCCGGCCGGGACGATCATGAACTCCTGGATGTCCACGCTGTTGGCGGCATGTGCCCCGCCGTTGAGCACGTTCATCATCGGCACCGGCAGCAGGCGGGCCGACGGGCCGCCCAGGTAGCGGAACAGCGGCACGTCGAGCGACGCCGACACCGCGCGGGCAACGGCCAGGGACACGGCGAGGATGGCGTTGGCCCCCAGGCCGGCCTTGTTGGGAGTCCCGTCCAGATCCAGCATGATCTGGTCGAGGAGCTCCTGGTCGGCGGCATCCTTGCCCACCAGGGCCGCCGCGATCGGGCCGTTCACGTTGGCGACCGCGGTGGACACGCCCTTGCCCATGAAGCGGGGCCCGCCGTCGCGCAGCTCGACGGCCTCGAGAGCCCCGGTGGATGCGCCGGACGGCACCGCCGCCCTGCCGAAACCGCCGTCGGCGAGCAGCACTTCGGCTTCGACGGTCGGGTTCCCGCGGGAGTCGAGCACCTCGCGGGCGCGGATCTGGTCGATGATGGTCACCCTGGCCTCCTCGGTCGGCAAAGGTATCACGCGCGTCTCGAATGGCCGGGCATTCCACCGGCCTGCCGGGGGCTCAGACCCCGTCGGGCTCCTCGGCGGCCTTGGCGGCCTGCCAGCGGCGCTCCAACTCGTCGAGCCCCACCCCCGCCAGGCTACCCCCCTCCTCGACCACCCGAAATCGGCGCTCGAATCGGGCCGTTGCGGCGCGCAGCGCCTGCTCGGGGTCCACCTCCAGGTGCCTGGCGAGGTTCACCGCGGCGAACAGCAGATCGCCCAGCTCCGCCCTGCGGCGCTCCACCGGGCCATCGGCGACTTCGAGCAGCTCGTCGAGCTCCTCGTGCACCTTGGCGATCACGCCGGTGCGGTCCGGCCAGTCGAACCCCACGGTGGCCGCCCTCGCCTGCAGCTCCCAGGCCCGGGCCAGGGCCGGGAGCGAGGCGGTCACGCCGTCGAGGAGCGAGGCGCGCTGCTTCTCCTCCTGCTTGATCTGCTCCCAGTTGGCCAGCACGTGCTCGGCCGACTCGACCTCGACGTCGCCGAAGACGTGCGGGTGGCGCCGCACCAGCTTGCGACGGATGCCCTCGGCCACCTCCTCGATGCCGAACACGCCCGTCTCGGCGGCGAGTATCGCGTGGAAGACCACCTGCAGCAGCAGGTCGCCCAGCTCCTCCTCCAGTTCCGCATAGGCGGCGACGTCCGGCGCTCCGGCCGGGGCGTCGGCCGGCAGGGCCTCGATGGCCTCGAGCGCCTCGTGCGCCTCCTCCAAGAGGTGCTTGGCGAGGCTGTGATGGGTTTGGCGCCGGTCCCAGGGGCACTCGGAGCGAAGCCTCGTGTTGGTGCGCACCAGCCCGGGCCATCCCGGGGTGACCGGATCGAGGAACAGCGACACCCGCAGCCCCGGCTCGGCGTCCCGCAGGCCCTCGAGGGTCACCCGTTCGACCCGCTCCGCCGGGCTCCCCAGGGCGGCGAGCACCACGATCTCGGTCTCCGGCACGAGCAGGCGCAACAGGGCGTCGCGTACCTCGCCGAGCACGAGAGCGGTATCCACCTGCCCGATCACCGTCGGGAGGTGCAGCAGCAGCGGCTCCGGCAGGGAACGGGCGTCGAGCACCTGGACGCCGCGGTCGAACGGATCCAGGGCGACCCGGTCGAACACGAGGTCGAGGAACGACTCCCCGGGAACGACCTCGACGGCAATGCCGGCGGCGGCGGCCTGCTCCCGGATCAGCGCAACGGCACGCTCCGCCACCACGGCGCTGCCGGGCACCACGTAGGCCACGGGGCCGGACCCGGCCCGGTCCAGAACCCGGGCGGCGATCGCCTCGTACACCTCGTCGAACGTGTCGAGCGACTCGTAGAGGTCGTCGCACGCCTCCACGGTGCGTAGGGCGGCTAGCTCGGCGGCCGCCGGATGCTCCAGGGTGCGAGCAACGACGTGGAGCGCCGGGTCGCACAACCGGCCGAGCAGCGGGCCCGGCAGGCGATCGACGCCGGCCGGGCCGAGCCCGGCGATCAGCACCCCCGGGCTCATCCCTCCTCTTCGGGCGGGACGATGCCGACCGGCGACCAGGTTCCGTACCGGCCCGGGTCGAGCACCTCGGCGTCGGCGGCCTGGAGCGCCTCGTTGAACCACCCCTGCCACAGGGTGCTGGCGTCGGCGTCGGTCAGGTAGGTCATGGGGTCGGCGGCCACCTCGTCGTAGGTGGCCAGCACGCTGCGCTCGTCCACGATGATGGCGTGGAACCCGAACTGCGTCTCGACCGGGTAGACCAGCTCGCCGATGGTGGCATCGACGGCGGCCCGGGCGAACGGCTCGACGTAGCGAGCGGCCGACGAGCATCCCAGGTCGCCGCCGGGGGTGTTGGTGTCGAGCGACAGCTCGTCGGCCACCGTGGCGAAGTCCTCGCCCGCCTCGATGCGCTCCACCGCGGAGGTCAGCTCGTCGGCGGTGGCGGTGAGGATGTGGCGCACGCACACCTCGGTGACCGGCAGACCGTCGTTGTAGATGAACTCCAGGTTCTCCGGAGCGTTCGCCAGCGCCTCGATGACGCCTTGCTGCAGCACGCTGAGGTAGGCATTGAAGCGCAGCATCTCGTCGCCGGCCCCTTCGAACCCGAGGGCGTCGCCGACCGTTTGGCCGCTCGACTCGATCTGGGTCATGAACTCGTCGAACAGGCCGTCGACCTCCGCTTCGTCGACCGTACCGCCGAACTCGGCCGCATACGTGTCGGCGAGGGCCTCCACGGCCATCAACCGGAACAGGATCGTGCGGAACTCCTCTCCCGCCGGGATCGAAGAGGTCTCGTAGAGATCGGCGACGTCGTCCATCGTGATCGTGTGGTCGCCGACGCGGGCCAGGTCCTGGGTGCCGCCCGAGCAGGCGGCGGCGCTCACGGCGAGCACGGCGGCGAGAATGGTCAGTCTGCGCACGGGATTCATCCTTCAGAGGCCGGAGGCCACATTGTACGGATGAACTCGGCTATCGAGTCCGCGGGCCGGCGCTCCGGGGCCGGCACGAACAACTCACCGGCGGTTGCGTTGAAAACCGCACGCCGCCTGGTGAGGCGCCGGGCGCGCACCTCCTGCGACTCGCTGAGTGTCACCGGGGCCAGCTTCACCTCACGGCGCATCTGCACGATCTCGGTGATCCCCACCCGGAACGCCTCGACGCGCAGGCGGGCGATGTCGATGAGCGCCTCGGCCCGCGCCGGGAGCGGGCCGTAGCGGTCCTGCCACTCGGCCACCACGTCGTCCACCGCTCCGTGGGTTGCCGCTCCGGCGAGACGCCGGTACGCCTCGAGGCGGGCCGCCTGGTCGGGCACGTAGTCGTCGGGCAGGTGGGCGTCGACCGGAAGCTCGATGCGCACCTCGGGCAGGGGCTCCGCCGCCGCCGCAGCAGCGCCCGGTTCGAGTTCTCTCACCGCCTCGGCCACCAGCTCGACGTACAGGTCGAACCCGACGGCGCTGATGTGCCCGGACTGCACGTTGCCCAGGATGCTTCCCGCCCCGCGGATCTCCAGATCGCGCATCGCCAGCTGGAACCCAGAGCCGAGGTCGCCGAACTCGCCGATGGCCTCGAGCCGCCGATAGGCGTCCTCGGAAAGCACCTGATCCTCCGGATGGAACAGGTAGGCGTAGGCACGCTGGGTCCCCCGCCCCACCCGCCCCCGCAGCTGGTAGAGCTGGGCCAGGCCGAGCAGGTCGGCCCGCTCCACGATCAGCGTGTTCACCTGAGGCAGATCGAGGCCCGACTCGATGATCGTCGTGGCGACAAGCACGTCGTACTCGCCGCTC
>CAYXHU010000232.1:0-4173 GCA_964464675.1 uncultured Acidimicrobiia bacterium | reverse complement strand
CCGAACGGAGCCGGCAAGACCACCACCATCCGGATGCTGTGCTGCCTCCTCCGGCCGACCGGCGGAACCGCCCGCATCGGCGGCCACGACATCCGGGACGAGCCGCTGGCGGTGAAGCGCATCATCTCCGTGTCACCCCAGGAGACCGCGATCGCCGAGCACCTCGACGCCTGGGAGAACCTCAGTCTCATGGCTCGGCTCCACGGGCTCGGCAAGGAGGAGACGCGGCGCCGTTCCGGGGAGCTGCTCGAGATGTTGGCGCTGAGCGGCCGGGCCGGCGACCGGGTCAAGAGGTACTCGGGCGGCATGAAGCGTCGGCTCAGCATCGCCATGGCCCTGGTGTCGAGGCCCGAGGTGCTGTTCCTCGACGAGCCGACCCTCGGCCTCGACCCCCAGTCGCGGCGGGGGCTCTGGGAGCACATCGAGGGGCTCAAGGGCGACACGACGATCGTGCTGACCACGCACTACCTGGAGGAGGCCGACGCGCTTGCCGATCGCATCGCCGTGATCGACTACGGGAAGGTCATCGCTCGCGGGACGCCGGCCGAGCTGAAGGCTTCCGTCCCGGGCGCTGCGGTGACGGTGATCGAAGCCGATCTCAGCGGCGAAGCCACGGAAGCGCTCCGGCAGGCCTACCCGAACCTGCGAGCCACCGAGAGCGGAGTCGAGATAGAGGATGCCGACGTGAGCCTCGACCGCATCGTCGATCTGCTCCGGCCGCTCGGCGTCGCCGTCCGGTCCACATACCGGCGGCAGGTGAGCCTCGACGATGTGTTCGTGCATCTCACGGGAAGGCAGCTGCGGGAATGAGATCCCTCGAACTCGCCAAGCGGAACTTCAAGGGAATGTGGCGTGACTGGCTGTCCCTGGGAGTGAACGTTGCCCTCCCGGTTGCCCTGATGCTCGTACTGCAGGCACTCGAGAGCGTCGACGACTTCTTCGCCCCGTCGTCGCTGGCTCCGGGAGTAGTGCTGTTCGGGTTCGCCATGCTGACCATGACCTCGGCGATGGCACTCGCGCAGGACCGGGAGAGCAGTCTGTTCGCCCGGCTGCTCACGACCCCGCTGCGGGCCAACGACTTCGTCTTTGCCTACTCGGTGCCGTACGTGGCGGTGGCGGTCATCCAGGCGATCGTCGTGTTCGCCATCGGGCTCTTCATGGGTCTCGGCATCGAGGGCAACGCAGGCATCGTCGTCCTGGTGCTGCTGCTGATGGCGGTGTGGTACGTCGCCGCCGGCATGATCATCGGAGCCGTGACCCCATACAAGGCGGTGACCGGTCCGTGGACGGCGGTGCTGCTGCTGACCATCTTCGGCGGCACGTGGGTGAACCTCGAGGACATCGGCGGGGTGTTCGCATCCGTGGCCGACTGGTTCCCGTTCGCGCACGCTCTCACGGCGGTGCGGGGCGTCATGATCGACGGAGCGGGATTCGGTGACGTCGGAAGCGACCTGCTGTGGGTGCTGGCCTACACCGTGGCGGTGGTCCTGCTCGCCGTAGTCCTGTTCCGCGGGAGGATGGTCGAGTAGCGACGATCTGCATGCGCCCCGGTCGGCGTGCCGGCCCGGGACCCGCGCTACTCGCTGGCCCGGTGCCGCGCCGCAAGTCGCTGCACCCGCGCTTCCCCGTAGAACACGGAGATGGCATGGCCCGCCAGACCGAATCCCCAGGCGATGATCACCCAGTAGGCCCAGTCCAGGCCGAGGATGTCGCCGGGGCCACCGCCGAGGACGTCGACGATCACCAGCATCGCGTTCACGAGCACGAAGACCATGAGGTGGTACAGGAAGTCCCGGACCGCCTTCACATGCTTCCTCGCCCAGCCAAGGGTCGGATTCTCGGATGACATCGAACCTCCAAGATGGGGACGGCCGACCCTAGCTCCGCACGACGAGTTGCAGCCGGCGGCTCAGCCCTCGGGACAGGCCCGGGGCGGGTCCACGCCGGTAAGCACCCGAAAGGCGCCGGCGAGCCTGGAACACTCGTTGTCCGGCAGGCGGGCCGGCCAGGTGTCGTCTTCGAGCAGTGCCCAGGCCAGGATCTCTGCGGCGTGCTCTGTGCCGAGGTCGTCGCGGTTCACCCCGGGGGCGCTCCACACCTCCAGGCCCCTGAAGTCCACGAAAGCCGACCGGGTAGCGTCGTCGAGGTTCTGGACGGTCCACACGTGGCCCAGTTCGTGGAGCAGCGTGGACCGCGCGTCGGCGCTCGGCAGGCACGCCTCTCCGAGGCAGGTCTCGGCCTCGTCGAAGCACAGCTGGATATCGACCCCGTCACCGGTGTCGATGGCGAGGCCGGCGTGCAGCACGCAGTTCACGCTGGGCGGGAACGCGACGGCACGCGGGATGGGAACCGGAAGCCCGGCGGCCTCGTATCGCCCCAGCGCCCACTCGACCAGTGCCTGCTGGCTGTCGGAGCCGTTGTAGACCTGGATCGACTCCCGGCCGGCGTCGATCGTGCCGGTGATCCGTCGCGTCGGGCCGGGCACCTGCGGCCACAGCGACGGGTCGTCGACCATCGGGGCGGCATCGCCCCCGGCCGACGGCAAGCCCAACCCGGCGGGCTCCACCTCCAGATCGAGGTCGACGATGCCGTCGGTTCCCTCGAACCACTCGAACGCTACGAGGATGCTCTCGTCCTGACCGACCCTCTGTCGGAAGATGCCGACGCCGCCGATCGTGGGCTCTCGGAATCGCAGCAGCGAGTCGCTCGGGGTGAAGAAGACGGCAGGTCTCGGCTCGCCGGGCAGGCCCAGGTCGGCGGTGGTGAGCGTGGACACGGTCGACTCGGGAACTGCAGCGAAGATGTACCCGAGCAACTCGGTCCACAGCTCGCGAGGGTTGACCCGCTCCAAACCGTCGCCGGTGTCCTCCCACACGGGATTGTCGCTCATCATGGCGGCTGCGTACTCGGCGTTGCCCGAGGACAGGCGTTCGGCGATCTCGGCATATCGGGACTCGATCTGCTCGACGTCCGCCTGCTCGGCGGCCGAGTCCGCGGGCACGTCGGCCACGTGGGGCACCACCCGGTGTTGCATGACGCCTTCGGGCCCCACCGTCAGGTGCAGGTCCTGGACTCGTCGGCACGGATCGTCCCCGGGGCAGGCACCGGCGGGAAGCACGGCCTCATGCACCCAGTCGATGTCGTACGCGATGCCCGTGCCGGCGTAGACCCACTCGACGAAGAGCAGCCCGGGCAGGCGCTCCGTGGGATCGGCGCGGACCAGGCCGTTGAGGGTGTCCAACAACCCGGTGCGCAGCCGCCCGCCCGGTTCCCCTCCGTACCAGTGCACGGTCTCGGCGAGGAACGGGAACACCTCCTCGACGTCTCCGCCGGCCAGCGCGGCCCGGTACGCATCGAGGTAGACGACGGCCGGTTCCGCCCACTCGGGAGCCGGCGCCCAGGCCGGGGCCGGGACTGCGGTCGTGGTGGATGCCGGGGCGGCCGTCGAGGAGGACGCCGGGGCCACAGGGGAGCCGGGCGGCGCGTCCGCCGTGGTCGCGCTCTGCTCCTGGGCCGGCGTTCCGCATGCCGCGCCCAGCAGCGTCGCCAGCGCGGCAACCGTCACGAAGC
The DNA here is from genome assembly GCA_964464675.1 of uncultured Acidimicrobiia bacterium. GTDB lineage: Bacteria > Actinomycetota > Acidimicrobiia > Spongiisociales > UBA11373 > CAYXHU01. The sequence continues at coordinate 603 of CAYXHU010000232.1, read as the reverse complement.
GTCGCACGGACGTCCCTTCCATCGCCTCGTCAACCGGGTGCTGCAGGGCTCAAGATAGGCGGACCCGGAGCCCGTCCCCGCACCGGCAGTGACAGGACCGGCGAGCGTGCCGCCGCTACCCCCCGATCGCGTTCGCTTCGTGGAAGGCGGGCGGATACACCAGCCGTCCCCGATAGCCGGACCGGTAGGCCGTGAGGCGTTTGACCATGAATGCCTCGTGGGGAACTTGCGGAGCCGGCTTCCCGATACCGTGCAGCGAGGCGCGTTCGAACCCGAACCTGGGGTAGTAGGCGGGAATGCCTTCGACGACGACCAGCGGCTCCTCCCGCTCCTCGGCACGTGCCAAACCCTCTTCGACCAGCCTCGAACCGATCCTTCGTCCCTGGTGCGCCGGATGTACGGCCAGCGGAGCCAGGCTGAGGACCTCGAGATCCTCCGCGCCGACGATGGTCACGTAGCTGAAGAGGACGTGCCCCACCACCTCCTCCCCGTCGTCGGCCACGATCGACATGTCGGGCACGTACCGGTCCGAGTTGCGGATCAACTCGACGAGCAGAGCCTCGTCGGCTCCCTGATGCTCGCCAACTTCCCCAATCCCGCGGG
>CAYXHU010000231.1:0-4212 GCA_964464675.1 uncultured Acidimicrobiia bacterium | reverse complement strand
GTCGTGGGAGACACCATGGCTTCCTCGACCGTGCCCCCCACCGCCCCGGCCGTCGTGGAGACGACCGTCGCTCCGGCGCCGACGACTGCGACGACGGAAGCACCTCCGACGTCTGCGAGCACGACGACGATCACGACGGTCGCCGTGTCCCAGCCCCCCGTCCTGTACAGCGAAGCCGACCTACGGGTTGTTCCGGAGGACGCGGACGTGCTCGCCGCGGCGTCCCGAGCGGAGTGGTTCGTGTCCGACTACTTCACCGCCGACAGCGAAGAGAACACCGCCGCCGCCGTGCTCGACGCGCTTCCTCCCGGCACCGAACTGCCGCCGATGCCGCACGAAGAGGGTTCCGGGATCACCTACGTCGAATGGGCCCGGGCCTTCCGGATCGAGACCGAAGGTGACGGGGTGTACACGGTGGGCGTCCTGTTCCGGTCGCTCGTGTCCCCCGAGGGCGGCGCCTACTACCGGATCCGGATGCGGGCCGTCGAGGTCACGGTGGTGGTGGGGGTGGACGGCGGCACCACCGTCCTCGATCTCCCGGCAGCGGTGCCGGTGCCGGACGGGCCGCTGGCGGCGCCGCAGCGCTCCGATCCGATCGTGCCCCCCGGCGACGTGGCCGACCGGGCGGTGGCGCTGGCCCTGGAGTGGGGGAGCGACCCCCTGGTGCTCGGGGCCACGCTCGAGGAGGAGGGCTGGCGCGTCGTGCTCACCGTCGCCGACGAGATCGGCAGCCGGTGGCCGGTGGTCGTGCGGGTCCCCGTCGAGTAGAGAGGCGGTCAGTCGCGCACCGGACGCCCGGGGACGGTGCGACAGCCGTCGCCCGGGTCCCAGGGGCGGCCGTCGGCCCAGGGCTCGGAGGATCCGGCGAAGAACCAGGAGATGAGTACGTCGTCGCCGGTCTCGCCGGTGTCGCCCCCGAAGTAGGCGGTGACGGTGCCGTCGTCGTCGAAGAACACGAGGTCGTCCCGGCCGTCGCCGTCGACGTCGGCAGCCTGCGGCCGACCCGAGTGCCGTGCGACCCCGGTGTCGAGGAGGACCGGATTCCCGGCGAACCGGTCGGCACCGGACGAGATGGCCACCGCGGCCGGGTTCCCCGGCCCGACCGCGTACAGGTCGGGGATCCCGTCGCCGTCGTAGTCGCCGAGGGCGAACTGCCAGGCAGCGGAGGCGGCGAGGGGAATGATCGCGTTCAGGATCGGCCGGAACGTCGGGGCGGCGAGCACCTCGATCCGCACCGGGTCGCCGGGCTCGATCACGTAGAGGTCGACGGCGCCGTCGCGGTCGTGATCTCCCGTGAGGTAGACGGCTCCGGGGGCGGCGTCGGTGGGGACGACCGCCGGGCGCAGCGCGCTGCGGTACCCGGAGGCGAAGGTGTGGACGAGCACGCCCACACCCGTGTCACCGGTCGGGCCGACTTCCCAGAGGTCGGGCCGTCCGTCGCCGGTTCCGTCGGCCAGCAGGAGTGTGGATGCGGGCCCGGCCGGCGTTTGTGTGACGCCGGCCGTCCAACACGTCGAGTAGGCATGCTGCGCCCGGGCGGCCTCCACGCCGAGGCGACCGGACTGCGTCCACGCCGAGATCCTGACTGCATCGGGGGACCCGTCGCGGTCCACGTCTGCGATCAGCTGTGTCGCGCCCGGCGGTGTCGCTCCGAGCCGTGTCGTGAAGGTGATCGACCGCAGGAACGGGGATTCGCCGGTGCGCGGCTCGAAGGGTGCGAGGGCCGGGTAGGCGTCGGTGTGCAGCGGTCCCCTCCATGAGAAGTGCATCGGATCCTTGATGTCCTCCCAGTCGCCTCCCCAGCACCACCCCGCGTCGCGCCACACCTGCACGAACCAGGCCGGCATGTCGGTGACGAGCACGTTGTCGTCCCGATACGGGTTGGCGTCGGGGTTGATGTCGATCGCGGCCCCCACAGCGTGGAAGGAGAGGTACCGATTCGGCGGGACGGTGGATGGACGGAAGCTGGAGGTCACCTCGATCCGGTACGAGTACCCCATCTGCCGGCGCTCGAGGAGCCCGTCGATGACTCGCTGCAGTGCGGGCGCGACGCGTTCGTGCACCCACACCTTGTTGTCGGCTCTGCCGCCGACGGTGGGAAGCTCCATGAGCACGAGGTGGCTGCGAACCTCTCCGATGTCCCGTCCGAAATAGTCGCCCCACGGGCCTGCGATCTCGACATGGTCGGCCTGGTATCCGGCCTCGGGGACGAACGGTCCGCGGAAGCCCTGCGAAGAACCACATCCGGCGGACTCGTTGAAGGAGGGGTGGGGGCCTGCCGGGATGGTGAGGCCGGAGGCGGGTGCCTCGGCCGGGTCGATCCCGCCGACCCGGCCGGCTCCGCCGGCGTGAGGCCCACCCGGGATGCCTGCCGCGGTCAGGGTCGTGACCGGGCCGGACGCGACCGGAACGTCCCGGGTCGTCCCACCGGCCGACCCTGCACAGCCGGATGCGGCGGCGAGCAGCAGCAACGCTGCGGCCCCCGAGTGGAGCGTGTGCTTCACCATGCCATTGTGCCCCGCCGGGAGGACCCGGCGTGGCGTGTCAGCGCATGCGCAGGGCCGCTTCCGCGACGAAGGTGCGGAGGAAGGCACCGATGGCCCCGTCGGGCGCTCCCGTGGCGAGGGCTGCTCCGTAGGGCAGCAATCCCCCGGTGAACCCTTCGGTGATCCAGCGTGCCGGCGTGGGAAGCGTCGCCCCGACGAGATCGTCGGGGAGGGGGTAGGCGGTGGCGTAGCAGTAGGGCTCGTCCACCGTCTCGTCTCCGGTCGAGAATCCGAGTGTCACCTGCTCGGCCGCGTGCTCCTCGTCGGCGGGATCAACCCCGGGCACCAGGCGTCCGGAGAACCAGGACACGGCCAGATCGAAGTGGTGAGGCCAGAAGTTCACCGGCCCCGTCCCGCCTCCCACACCGGACGGTGCCGAGGCCAATACCGGCGCGAGACGGCCCAGCACGGCGGCGAAGTGGGCCGCGGCATCCGGGTCGTACACGTCGGGAGACGGGTAGTCGTCGGGCTCGAGGTCGACCTCACCCCCCGCGGCGGAGAGGGCACCGGACAGTGCCGCCAGGAATCGTTCCCCGGGGAGGCTCAACGGGATCACCCCGCCACCTTCGACGAACACCCGGTGGTCGCGTAGGTCGACGACGAGCCCGAACGGTCCGTCGGCTCCCAGCAGTGGACGGGTGGCGAGTTCTCCGTCGCCGGGGACCAGGGCGGCGTGCCACCAGTGCGGCTGCGGCTCTGCGAGCCGCTTCGCCGCCGCCCCGACGGCGCGGACCCGCTGATGGAGCGTGTCTCGGGTGGCGCGCCAGGCGTCGAGTTCCAGTTCGGGCCAGATCTCGGCGGGCATGAGCACTCCTCGCTGCCGGTACGCGGACCCTACCGCGACCCGCGGCCGGTAGTCTCCCCGTGGTGAACGCGAACGCCTCGGCAGCCTGGATCGACGCACTGGAGGCGCTGATCGGCGCGTGGCCCGACACGGTGGTGATCGCCGGCCCCGGGTCCACAGACCTCGCCGCGGGCTGTCGGCGGGCCGGTGCGCCTCCCATTGCGGCCGAGGGCAGCGGACTGGTCCTGCTGTCGCACGCCGATGCCCCTCCGTCGCCGGCGGCCGTCGCGGACCTCCCCCGCGACTGGGCCGGGCTCTTGGTGCTGCGCTCGGCGTGGCGCCATCGCACCGAGGTGGGCCCGTCGCTTCGGGCTGCCGCCCGCGTCCTCCGGGCGGGAGGCCGGATCCTCGCAGGAGAGATGGATGTCGCCCGGCTGATGGAGACGTCGGCCGTCCGGTATCCGTCCCGGCTGCTCTTCTCCACACGGCCCGACCTCGCCGCCGAGGTCAGGGCTACGACCATCGGAAGGGCGATGCTGTCGGCGGAGACGGTTCGGGCCGGGTTCGGCGACGTGGACGTCGTGAACCTCGAGGAGGAACGCGGCGCCTTCCCATCGGCGGATGCCTACTGGGACTACGCCCGGAGCGGCGGATGGCCGACGCTGGAATGGCTGTCGCCGGGCGACGCGGAGAGGGCGGTCGAAGCCGCGGCCGACGATCTCACCAGGATCGCGCCCCTCGGGCCCGTGGTAGACCGCGTCCCGTTCGTGGCCACGACCGGGATCAGGCGGTGAGTCAGCCGCCGAAGTGCTCTTCGAGGATCTGTTGTGCCTCGGGCACGATGGTGTCCCAGGAACCGTCCGGGCCCTTGGAGATCGTGAC
>CAYXHU010000230.1:0-4226 GCA_964464675.1 uncultured Acidimicrobiia bacterium | reverse complement strand
AGAAGGTGCTGGCCCAAGGAGGTGCGGCGTGACGATTCCCGTGACCCCGGGAGTCGAGGCGGCGGTGGTGACCACCCCCCGTCTCACCACCCGGGTCTTGTTCACCGGCCCGGAGGACGGGATCCCCGTCCTCTTCCTGCACGGCAACCTGTCGTGTGCCACCTGGTGGGAGCGCACCATGCTCAGGCTGCCGGACGGCTACCGCGGCATCGCCCCCGACCAGCGGGGCTACGGGGGCTCCGACCCGGCGGTCAAGGTCGACGCGACCCTGGGGCTCGGCGACATGGTCCACGACGCCCTGGCGCTCCTCGACCACCTCGGGATCGAGCGAGCCCATGTGGCGGGCAACTCACTCGGCGGGAACATCGTGTGGCGGCTGCTCATCGACCACCCCGGCAGGGTGCTGAGCGCCACGCAGGCGGGCCCCGGGTCCCCTTACGGGTTCGGGGGAACCAAGGACGCCGACGGCACCCCGGTCTACGACGACTACGCCGGCTCTGGGGCCGGGGTGATCAACCGCGAGATGGTACGGCTGCTCTCGGAGGGTGACGACACCGCCGACCACCAGTTCTCGCCGCGCAGTGCCATCCGGTTGCTGGTGTGGGGGCCGCCCTTCATCCCGGACTGGGAAGACGACCTCATCGCGGCGACGATGGCGACCCGCACCGGCGAGGAGGACTACCCGGGCGACTTCGTGTCCTCCCCCAACTGGCCGTATTTCGCCCCGGGGCTGAAGGGCGCATCGAACGCCCTGTCCCCGAAACACCTGGCCGACCCGAAGCGACTCGCCGAGGCCGACCCGAAGCCGCCGATCCTCTGGGTGCGGGGCGGCAAGGACCTGGCGATCAGCGACTCGGCGGCCAGCGACCCCGGCAGGTGGGGACCGCTCGGGCTCCTGCCGGGATACCCGGGCCCGGAGGTCTACCCGCCTCAGCCGATGCTGGCGCAGACCCGCGCCGTGCTCGACGCCTACGCAGCGGCGGGAGGCGTCTATCGGGAAGTGGTGATCGAGGAGGCGGCCCACGTGCCGTTCATCTCGCACACCGAGGAATTCGACGAGGTCTTCCATGCCTTCTTGGCCGAGCACGCACCGTGACGGGCATGAGGCTGGACGAGCAACCCACGACGACGAGGGAGGAGAACGAATGAGCAGGAGATTCCTGCGCATCGGCATTCTCGTGCTGGCGCTGGCGATGGTCGGCGCGGCATGCGGTGACGACGACGACGCGGCGGACACGACGACGACGGCCGCCGAGACGACGACAACTACTACGGCTGAGACGACGACCACGGCAGCGGAGACCACGACCACGGCGGCCGAGACCACGACGACGACCGCGGCGCCTTCCGGGCTCACCTGCGGCGACGGCATCACGGTCGGTGTGATCACCGACCAGACGGGCGCCCTGGCGATCTACGGGGCGCACATCCTGCGCGGCGTGCCGATCGGGTTCGAGTACGCCACCGGCGCACCGGCCGACGGGGACGTCTACATGGTCGAGGACTGCCCGGTGCGTGTGCTGTACCGGGACGACCAGGGCAATCCGGAGCTGAGCGCCACTGCGGCGCGCGAGCTCATCGAGGTGGAAGGCGCCGAGATCCTGATCGGGACGGTGTCGTCGGGCGTGACGGCCACGTTGCAGGAGATCGCCCGTGAGAACGACGTGATCCTGATCGCGGCCCCGGCGGCCGCCAACGACCTGACCGGCTCGACGTTCAACCCGAACACGTTCCGTGCCAGCCGCAACAACTACCAGGACGGCATCGCGATCTGCGAGTACCTGACGCAGGAGTACAACACCTTCGTCCAGATCGCCCCGGACTACTCGTTCGGGTACGGCGGTGCCCAGGCCTACCGGGATTCGTGCACCTTCTTCGGCGGCGAGTTCGTCGCCGAGGACGTGTATGCCCCGGCCGACACCACCGACTTCACCCCGTACATGGAGCAGTTCGTCGACGTGGACGCCGACGCGCTGCTGGTGACCTGGGCCGGCGGGGGCTTCGTGCCGCTGCTGCAGGCCGCCATCGACCTCGGGGTGCTGGACAACATGGTGCTCGGGTCGCCGTTCGTGGACAACATCGTGATGCCGGCGTTCTTCTCGAACGCCATCGGCTCGACGGCGTCGATCATCTACCACTACACGGCCCCGGACAATGCGATCAACGACTTCCTGGTCGAGAAGGTCGCCGAGTACTTCGGCACCTTCCCCGACCTGTTCGATGCCGACGGCATGAACGCGGCGATCATGACGATCGAGGCGATCAAGGCCAGCGGTGGTGATGCGAGCGCCGACGCGCTGCGCGACGTACTGGAGGGGATGACGTTCGAGGGTCCCAAGGGGACGGTGTACATCCGGCCCGAGGACCACGTCGCCATCCAGGACATGTACGTGGTGACGCTGCTCAACGTGGACGATCCCGAGTTCAAGTACTACGAGTACGTGACGACGCTCCGTCCGGAGCCGCCCTGCCTGCTCGAGGGCGAGTACCTGGACCGGTGCGGTGATCTTCCCGTCGGCAGCCTGAGCGGCAGCTGACCGAATCGATGGGGGGCGGGCCGGGACGGCCCGCCCCCCATCCCGAAGCGGGGGAGGGAGATGTGAGCGGGCCGATACTCGAGACGAAGGACTTGCGGCGCGAGTTCGGGGCGCTGGTGGCCGTGGACGACGTCAGCGTCGCCATCGCCGAGCGCACGCTGCACTCGATCATCGGGCCCAACGGAGCGGGCAAGACCACGTTCTTCAACCTGGTGAGCGGCACCATCCGGCCCACGAGCGGCCGGGTGTTCTACAAGGGCGAGGACATCACCGGCCAGCCGGTCCACCGATCGATCCACCGGGGCATCGGCAGGTCGTTCCAGATCACCAACCTGTTCCCCAACCTCACGGTGCTGGAGAACGTGCGCCTCGCCGCCCAGGCGATGGGCGGGGACAGCTTCAAGCTGTTCCGGTCCCACCGGCGCTACGAGTCGTACCTGGCGAGGGCCATGGAGGTGCTGGAGCAGGTGGGGCTCACCGAGCACGCGGTCGCTCCCGCCCGCACCCTGCCTCACGGCGACCAGCGCAAGCTCGAGCTCGGCATGATCCTGGCCCCCGACCCGGAGGTGCTGATGCTCGACGAGCCGACCGCAGGGATGGCCTCCGAGCAGGTGCCGGGACTCATCGCCCTCATCCAGCGCATTCAGGAGGCAGGGGCGAAGACCGTGCTGCTCGTCGAGCACAACATGATCGTGGTCATGAGCGTCTCCGACCGGATCACGGTGATGCACCAGGGCGCGGTGCTCGCCGAGGGGACTCCCGCGGAGATCTCCGCCAACGAGGCGGTCCAGACCGCGTACCTGGGAGAGCTGTACGAAGCGAAGGCGGAGGGATCGCCGTGACCGCACTGCTCCACCTCGAGGACGTCCACACCTACATCGGGCAGTACCACATCCTCGAAGGGGTGTCGGTGGAGGTTCCCGAGGGGTCGATCGTCGCCCTGCTGGGACGCAACGGCGCCGGGAAGACGACGACCCTCCGGTCGATCCTCGGTTTGGCGCCGCCGCGATCCGGCACGGTGCTGTTCGACGGGATCGACATCGTGGGACGGCGGCCCTTCGACATCGCCGCACTGGGCATCGGGTACGTGCCCGAGCACAGGGCGATCTTCTCAGACCTCTCGGTTCAGGAGAACCTCACCATCGCCGAGCGCAAGAAGGGCGACTTCGAGCGCAAGGCCGAGCTGATCTTCGGCTTGTTCCCCGACCTGAAGCGCCTCATCGGCCTCTCCGGGAGCAAGCTGTCCGGGGGACAACAGCAGATGCTGGCGGTCGCCAGGGCGCTCGTCGCCGAGAACCGCCTGCTGCTGATCGACGAGCCGAGCGAGGGGCTCGCCCCGGTGCTCATCGAGCAGATGATGCGGTCGATCCGGGCCCTCTCGGATCACACCACCGTCCTGCTCGTGGAACAGAACTTCATCGTGGCGAGCAGGCTCGCCGACCACTACGTGATCATCGAAGAAGGCCGGTCGGTCCAGGCCGGCGACATGGACGACCTCGTCGGCGACGAGGAGACCATCCGGCGCTACCTGGGGGCAGCATGAGCACCACCACCGATGCACGACCGGTGTCCCGCTATCGGCGGACGGCGCAGTGGATCAGGTCCAACCGGGTTCGGGTGACCGTGTTCGCGGTCCTTTTGTTCCTGTTCATCACCGCGCTCCAGGGCCTCGACACCGAGGACTGGTTC
>CAYXHU010000229.1:0-4236 GCA_964464675.1 uncultured Acidimicrobiia bacterium | reverse complement strand
CGTCGGCGACCATCTCGACGACGTCCTCGGTCCGCACGAAGAGGAGGTCGATGGCGACGTTGCGCACCGGTACGGTGAGTGAGCGGTCGCCGCGTTCGAACGACAGCCCGGCGTCGCGCAACAGCCGCTCGGTGGGCTCGAGGAGTCTGCCCTTGTTGGGCACGGCGAGTCGCAGGCGGTCGCTCATGTTCCGCCCTCGAGGTCCAGCCTGTCGAGCGCGAGACGGTACCCGCCCTCTCCGTGACGCAACCACTGGTTGATGCGGGTGACCGTCGCCGTCGACGAGGACGTCTGCTCGGCGATCTCGCGGTACGGGAGGCCCTGCTCCAGGAGCCGGACGATCTGCCAGCGCTGCGTGAGCTCCTCGAGTTCGTGGAGGGTGCACAGGTCCCTGAAGAACCGGGCCGCCTCGTCGATCGTCTCGAGGGCGAGCACGGCTTGGAAGAGGGCTCTGGTCTCGGTACTGCGCCAGTCGTCGCCGGTGGTCATCGTGCTGCTGCTCCGGATGTTGTGTTTCTACGTTTTAGCATAGTATCACATAATCACGCGCTAGCGTTGGGCTCGTCACGAGGAGGCTCCGTGCAAGTCATCCCGGCGGTCGATGTCCTGGACGGCGCCGTCGTCCGTCTTCGGCAGGGATCGTTCGAGCGGGTCACCGACTACGGGGACGATCCCGTGGCCGTAGCGGCCGGATTCGTCGCCGAAGGCGCCGAGGTCCTCCACGTCGTCGACCTTCGAGGGGCGCGGTCGGGGATGCTGAACATGCCGCTCTGGGCCGGCCTCGGAGAGACGCAGCTCCCGTTCCAGGCGGCAGGCGGGATCCGCAATGCGGTCGCGGCCGGAGAGGTCCTGGCGCTCGGGGCGGTGCGCGTCGTGGCGGGATCCGCAATGCGGTCGCGGCCGGAGAGGTCCTGGCGCTCGGGGCGGTGCGCGTCGTGGCGGGCACCGCGGTCGTGTGGGACGAGGTCGGGCTGCGCGACATGGTCGACACTGCGGGTACGGCGCTCGTGGCCGCCGTGGATGTGCGGGACGGCAAGGCTCTCGGGGCGGGATGGGGCGACGAGGGGCGCGACGTGCAGGCCGTGGTGCGGTCCGCCGTCGATGCCGGTGCGGCACGGCTCATGGTGACGTCCGTGGCCGCGGACGGGATGCTGGCGGGCCCCGATCTGTCCCTTCTGGAGTGGGCGATCGGTGCCGCCGGTGTGCCGGTGATCGCCTCCGGGGGCATAGGGTCGCTGGAGGACGTGGTCGCCGTGCGGCGTCTCGGCGCAGAGGCTGCGGTCATCGGCCGGGCACTCTACGAGGGTCGCTTCACCCTGGCCGAGGCGCTCGAAGCGGCCCGCTGAACCGCTACGAGAGGAAGCGGGCCAGCGCCCGATCGATCTGAGCGTTCCCGACGCTGATCGCGGTGGGGTCGGCCCGCAGCGCCTCGAGTGCGGCCTCGCGGAGCATCCCGTCGATGTCCGCGAACGACAGCCCCTCGGTGCGCTCCGCCAGGGCGTCGAGGTCGACGTCGTTGTCGAAGGGCACGTCCACGATGTCCAGCATGGCGCGGCGGGCCGACGCGGCCGGCAGGGTGAGTTCGATGTGCGTCTCGAATCGGCCTGATCGCAGCAGGGCGGGATCGATGAGATCCTTGCGATTCGTGGCTCCGATCACCACCACGTCGCCCCTGGCCCCGACCCCGTCGATCTCGGTCAGCAACGCGGCGACTACGGAGTCCGTCACCGACGTGGTGGATCGTCCCCGGATCGGGGCGAGCGCGTCGATCTCGTCGAAGAAGATGATGGCCGGTGCGGCGGCCCGCGCCCGCGCGAACACCTCGCGCACCCCGCGCTCGGACTCCCCGACGTACTTGTCGAGGAGCTCGGCACCCTTCACCGCGAAGAAGGCCGCCCCCGATTCGTGGGCGAGGGCTCGCACGACGAAGGTCTTGCCGGTACCGGGGGGGCCCCACAGCAGGATCCCGCGGGGCGGCTCGATCCCGAGGCGGCGGAACCTATCGGGGTCGGTCATCGGCCACACCACCGCCTCGGTGAGCCGCTGCTTCACGTCATCGAGGTTCGCCACCCGCTCGAATCCGTAGGAGGGGAGCTCCCCGGTGGAGACCGCGCCCAGGGACGGCTTGATGCCGGCCATCGACTCGAGCACGAGGTCCGTGTCCACTGCGCCGCGGGTGCCGGCGACGATCGCCGAGGCGTGCACCACGGATGCCACGATGTCGGCCCCCGAGAATCCGGCCGAACGCGCTGCCAAGGCGTCGAAATCCAGATCGGCCGACGGAACTCGTGCGAGGGCGGCCTGGAACAGCATCCGGCGGCGCGTCAGGTCGGGGGGCGGCACGCTGAGCGTGCGGGGGAGCAGCGGCGACGAGGCGAGGCTCTCGCCCACCCTCGCGAGCGATGAGATCCCGAGTACGCACGCCACGCGGGGGCGCTCAGAGACGGCGTCAAGGAACCAGCGGAGGATCGCGGCGACCTGGGTGCGGAACATCCCCTCGTCGCCGGCGACCGAGTCGAGGCGGTCGACGAAGACGACCGCAGGAGCCACCGCAGTCCGGACCGCCTTCTCCAGGACGTCCAGCAGCCGCTCCGGCTTGAAGACCAGTTCGAGGGACACCTCGTGCACCACCGCCCCGGCGCGCTGCGCGGCCACCGACACGAGCTCGGACTTCCCGCAGCCTGCGGGGCCCTCCAGGAGGACGCCGGCCACGGCCGGGAGCCCCCAAGCCGCGGGCAAGTCGTCGGCCGAGGTCAGCAAGGACAGCCATCCGGTGAGCATGTCGAGCTCGGCGTCGAGCCCGGCCAGCAGCGCATCCGACGTGCTGGGCCGTTCTCCGGGGATCCCGCGGGTCGGGAGATCCGACAGCGGCTCCGACGTGCCCGATCGCGGCGCCACCACCGTGGCGGTCCCGACGATGCCGGCCCCGCCGGGATGCACCTCCGTTACGAGCAGTTCGGACGCGACGGGTGCCGACGCACCGTAGGACGGATCCACGGCGACGACGTCGCCGGCGGTGACCGCGAGCCCGTGGAGTGCCCTGGCGAGCTGGCGAGCCTCCAGCGGCAGCTCGTCGGAGTCGAGCACCACACGGCTGGCCTGGGGGAGGCTGGCGCGGCGCACCTCGACGGTGCCGCCTTCCGCGGCACCGGTGTTGCGCATCGCCCGCGGCCCGAGGGTAATCGTGGCCGGGCCCGGGACGTCCCCGGTGCGCACCAGGACGTGGCTGCGTCCGATCCGCAAGACGCCGCCGCCCGGGAGGCCCATCGCGGCCAGGATGGTGGGGTCGCTGCGAGCGATCGGATCGTCACCCCGGCGTACGGTGAGGCGCATGCGGGGAGGGTAGCGATCGTGCCGGCCCCGGCCGCGATAGGCTCGGCCGTCGTGAACCTTCCCACCCACGCCGACGTCGTCGCCGCCGCCGCCCGCATCGCCCCGCTGGCGGTGAAGACCCCGTTGCTCACCTCCCCTGCGCTCGACGAACTCCTCGGAGGCCGGGTCCTGCTCAAGGCAGAGGTCTTCCAGCGCACCGGCTCCTTCAAGTTCCGCGGTGCCTGCAACTTCGTGCGGCAGATCCCGGAGGAGGTCCGGCCCAAGGGGGTGGTTGCCCATTCCAGCGGCAACCATGCCCAGGGTGTCGCTGCTGCGGCGGCCTTGCACGGGATGCCGGCGACGATCGTCATGCCGTCCGATGCCCCGGCGGTGAAGCGCAGGCGCACGGAGGCATACGGCGCACGCGTGGACGCATACGACCTGCATCGCGAGTCACGCGAGGAGATCAGCGCGGCGATCGCCGCCGACACGGGGGCGACGCCGGTTCCCCCCTACGACCATCCCTGGACGATCGCCGGCCAGGGAACCGCCGGCCTCGAGATGGTCGAGCAGGCGCACTCGGCGGGGGCCGACCTCGACGTGGTCCTGATCCCCTGCAGCGGTGGCGGTCTGACCGCCGGGATCGCCCTCGCGCTCGAGGGCGTCTCGCCGGGCACTCGGGTGGTCACCGTGGAGCCCGAGGCGTTCGACGACACTGCGCGTTCCCTCGATGCCGGGAGGCGGCTCGGCGCCGATCCGTCGGGAGCGTCGATCTGCGATGCCCTGCTCGTACCCACCCCGGGAGAGATCACGTTCCAGATCAACCGCAGGCTCGTCGAGCGAGGCGTCGCTGTGGACGACCACGAGGTGCGCCGCGCCATGCGGTACGCGAAGTTGCTCAGCACCGCGCCGATGTTGGTCCGC
>CAYXHU010000228.1:0-4243 GCA_964464675.1 uncultured Acidimicrobiia bacterium | reverse complement strand
GCGGGCGCTCGACGCCGGGTTCGGGGCCGGGAGCGACGAAGGCTACGTGGACGCGTTCGTCGGCGTGCTGGTCGGCGACACCGTCCCGGTGACCACCAGCCCAGCGGGCGGCGGAGGCGGCGGCGGGGGAGGCGGCGGCTCGGGCCTGTGGATCCTGCTCGTCATCGTGGCCGTCCTCGTGGGGCTGGTGTGGTGGGCGATCCGCCGGTCCAAGAAGTCGGCGGCGGCTTCCGAGGCGCGCCGCATCGCCGAGGCCCGCACCGAGATCCAGGGCCAGCTCGACGCGATGGCCAACACGATCCTGGAGATCTCCGACCACGTGTCGGCCACCGAGACCCGGGAAGACAACGAGTACTTCCAGCAGGCCAGCGCCACCTTCGCCGCGGCGAGCGACACGTTCCCGGAGGCGACCACGATCGGAGCGCTCGAGGATCTCTCCGACCGGCTCGACGAAGCCCGCTGGCAGCTCGACGCCGCCGAGGCGCTCGCCGAGGGCCGGCCCATCCCGCCCAAGCCGGAGAAAGAGGAGCGCCACGCCTGCTTCTTCGATCCCACCCACCCGGGCCCGTTCGAGGACGCCGAACTGAAGACGTCGGCCGGCACGAAGACGGTCCGGGTCTGCAAAGCCGACGCCGAGCGGCTCCGGCGCGGTGAAGAGGCGCAGACCCGGATGATCGACGTGGGCGGCCGCCGGGTGCCCGCCGCGATGGCCCCCCGCTCCTACGGAGGCGGTGGGCTCGACTGGCTGGACGTGTTCTCGGTGGTGGTGGGCGGCGCGGCGGCGAGCCGCTCGTACGACTGGGGCGCGTCCCGCTCCCGCACCACGAGCACGTCCCGGCGGGGGAGCCTCGGATCGCTGGGGCGGACCACCGGCACGGCCGGCCGGGTGTCACGCCGGGTGAGCCGGACCACCCGAAGCACCGGGAGCCGCAGCCGGGCTGGCCGGAGCAGGGGCCGCCGCCGGTAGGGGCTGCTGCCATCTTCTTCCTCCCCCTCAGGGGGAGGTGGCCGTCGCCGAAGGCGGCGGAGGGGGTCATGCCTCCCCGGAGGAACGCCCGAAGTACCCGGTGAGTCTGGATATACGGAATCATGGAGATATATACTGCGCGGATGGCCAAGCATCTCGTCGACCTGGATGAAGATGCCCTGAGTGCCGCACGTGCTCAGCTGGGCACCTCGACGATCAAGGAGACGGTCAACGAAGCGCTTCGCAAGACCGCGGAGGGACGCCAACCCCGGGTTGCGGAGGCGCTCGACGTGCTCGCCGCCGCGCACCTGGTCGATCGTGGTGAGGCGTGGCGGTGACCTACGTGGTGGACACGAGCGTGCTGACCCGCCTCCGGAATCCTCTGGTCAGGGAGCGGATCGAACCCCTGGCTTCACTGGGCCATGCCGCTCGCGTCGGTATCAGCGACCTCGAGATCGGCTTCTCGGCGCGCAACGAGGAGGAGTGGGATCGGTTGATCGAAGCGATGGATGTGTTCCCGTTGGTTGAGACCACCGCCGAGCATCTCAGGAGGGCGCTGCAGGTACAGCGACTGCTCGCCGCGCAGGGTTTCCGGGGCCGGAAGGTGCCGGACCTCCTGGTCGCCGCGGCCGCCGAACTGACGGATCGGGCCGTACTTCACTACGACGCCGACTTCGACCACATCGCCGCGGCCACGGGCCAGCCCTGCGAATGGGTCGTGCCGTCCGGGAGCATCGACTGAGGCGCCGAGCAGGCAATCAGCTGCCGACGATCACCATCACTCGCCTGGCGGGGAGGAATGACCCTCCCGTGCCGCCGGCCCTTTGGGTCCCCTCCCCAAGGGAGGGGAAGAGTTGGCTCGCCACTCTCCCCTGGAGGGTGAACTCTCGCGGGGTTTGGCCGACACTTGGACGCGCCAGCGGCGCATCCTTTGGGTGTGTCTCATCCGAAAGGAGCGCCGCTGTGCGTGTTGATCAGCTGATCGCGAGTCATCGTATGCGGTTGTTGGCGGTGGTGCAGGCGGCACCGTCGGTTCGGGAGGGTTGCCGCCGTGCCGGGATCCACCATTCCACCTACTACGACTGGGTGCGACGGATCGAAGCTGAAGGAGTTGAGGGGTTGACGCCTCGTGCGTCACGGACCCGGGTTGCCTCGCCTGAGAGGATCCGGTTGGAAGCCGACGTGGTCGCCTACGCGTTGGCGCATCCCCAGTGGGGACCAGACCGTGTGCACGACGAGCTCCGCCGTCACGGTGTCCAGGTGGGGTCAGTGTCGCAGGTGTGGCGGATCCTGCGGTCTCATCAGCTGAACCGGGCCGGGTTGCGCTACCAGCTCATGGCGGTCGCCCGGGGCCTGGCCACCGCCGATGAGATCCTCTCTGAAGAACCCGCCGGCCACTCCCGGTCGCGTCGCTGGGTGGGACGACTCCACGCCGAAGCGCCGGGGGATCTGGTGCAACTGGACTGTTTCCAGATCGGCCGGATCAAAGAAGCCCGGCTCACCGCCGCCAAGGTCCCCGGTGTGGTGTGGCAATACACCGCCATCGACGTCGCCTCGTCGTTCACGTGGGCTGAGCTGCATACCACCGCCCACAACCCTTCTGCGGTGCACACCACCGCCCTGGCGCACCGGGTCGCCGCCGGCCTGGCTGCTTGGGGATGGACCTGGCAGCAGGCCTCCACCGACCGCGGCAACGAGTTCATCGACCACCGCTTCCAACAAGCCCTCCGGGACCTCGGCGTCACCCACCGGCTCATCACCCCAGGACGCCCCCAATCCAACGGCAAAGTCGAATCCGTTCAGGGCACCATCCTGCGGGAATGCTGGCACCCCGCCTTCGTCACCTACCACCAGCCGTCCATCACCGGACTCAGAGACGACCTCGCCAGCTACCTCGACCACTACAACTGGCACCGACCCCACCACGGACGCTGGAACCAAGGACAAACCCCCGCCCAGATCATCACCCCCAACACCAGAAACCACCCATGACCCGTCGACCCTCTCGCGCAACCCGACACCTTCAGGGGGGAGTGGCGAGCGAAGCGAGCCGAGGGGGGTCCCACCTCCCCCGAGTAGCGCGCACGCCCGGGCAGGCAACACCCCTTCCGTCGCCGTGCCCTGCGGGCACGCCGCCACCTTCCCCTCCAGGGGAAGGAACAGGAGGCCTCCAGGCGAAGGAACAGGAGCCCCCGGCGTCAGCAATTGCCAACCACCTATGATTCGGACTTCCCGAGGAGAAGGACCGACCCCATGGGCTTTCTGAAGCGTCTCTGGGGCTACATCAAGACGCTCTTCCGCCGCAAGGCCGAAGACATGATGGACCCCGAGATCGAGATCGAGCAGGCCATCAACGAGGCCCGCAAACGCGACCAGCAGCTCCGCAACCAGGCGGCGCAGGTGGTCGCCCACCGCACCCAGCTGGAGAGCCAGATCGAACGCGCCGCCGACGACGTCGGCGAGGCCCGCGAGCTGGCCAAGCAAGCGCTGCTCAAGGCGCAGGAGTCCACCAACGCCGGCGACGCCGAAGGCGCCGACAAGTGGACTCGTTCGGCCCAGGCGCTGGCGATGAAGCTGCAGGCGGCG
Source organism: uncultured Acidimicrobiia bacterium (assembly GCA_964464675.1). Taxonomy (GTDB): domain Bacteria; phylum Actinomycetota; class Acidimicrobiia; order Spongiisociales; family UBA11373; genus CAYXHU01. The sequence goes on along the minus strand of CAYXHU010000228.1, from coordinate 690 downwards.
GAGAACAACCTGAACTCCCTGAAGGGCCAGTTCGAGACCGCACAGAGCCAGGCCGAGGACGCCAAGAAGGCCGTTCAGCAGAACGCCATGCGCATGCAGGAGCTGACGGCACGCCGCATGGAGCTGCTCGGCTCGCTGCAGCAGGCCAAGATGCAGGAGAAGGTCAACGAGGCGATGGAGTCGCTGTCGGCGACCATGGACACCGAGGCCCCCAGCCTGGAGCGGGTCGAGGACAAGATCGAGTCCCGCAAGGCCCAGGCGATGGCCAAGGCCGAGCTGCGCGAGGCCACCCCGGAGGGTGCCGAGGCGGAGCTGCGCGAGGCCGTGTCGCTCTCGCAGGCCGACGCCAAGCTCGCCGAGCTGAAGGCGGAGCTGGGCATCTGAGTTTCCTTCTGCCGTCGATCGTGGGGAGCGCTGCGGCCGGGCCGCAGCGCTCCTTCGCTGCAGAGGGGGTCCGGCGGTGAGCGGCCCCTTCAACCCGAGCGCCCGTATCTACGACGTGATCTACGCCAATGTCGACTATCCGGAGCACGCCGCGGTGGTCGAGCGGGCCATCCGGGACCGGCGGCCGGAGGCCCGGTCGCTGCTCGACGTTGCCTGCGGCACCGGCAAGCACCTGGAGATCCTCGGCGCGCGCTTCGGCCACGCGGAGGGCCTCGACGCGGACCCGGCGATGCTGGCGGTCGCCCG
>CAYXHU010000227.1:0-4247 GCA_964464675.1 uncultured Acidimicrobiia bacterium | reverse complement strand
GGCGCACACGGCCCGGTCGGGTTGCTGATCGCAGATGTCGGCCTCGGGAGCGAAGGCGACCAGGAAGGCCCAGAGCTGGTCGTAGGTCCAATCGAGGCACCCGCTCGTGAGCACCGCGACGGCCAGGACGAGCGGGGCCATTCGCGTGGAACTGCGAGACATCATCCCTCCCTCGTCATCTGCACCACGACTTCATCGGCCGACAAGTCGCGCCCCTCTGCGAGCGCGCTCCGCAGTGCGTCGAGTGCCACGGTGTAGGTGACGCTGAACGGGCCTTGGGCGTCGGCGCTCTCGAAGACGAGCGCCATCCTGGTGACGCCTGCGTCGGCGAGGGCCGGGGAGGACAGCATCATCTCGACCAGCGAGTCGGCACCCGCGTCGTCCTCCAAGAGGGGTGTCGTCGGGCCGGCGGCCAGGATGAGGAGCGTGTCGCCGGTGCCGGAGACCGGCCACACCCAGATCTCGAGCTCGGTGAGGTCGAAGCCGGCCTGCTCCAGTTCGTCGGCGAATGCCGCCGCCGCCCGGTAGCTGGGGGAACCTCCCAGGGGATCGTCGGGGATGCCTTCGAGAGCATCGGCGTTCGCGGCGAGGAACGCATCGGGGTCGTCGAGGAATTCGCCGTACAGGCCGGGGACCGCCGTGGACGTGGTCGTCTCGGAGACCGTGCTGGATGTGCTCGCCTCGGTCGTGGACGCTCCGGTCTCTGCCGTGGTCGGGGGAGTCGTGGGCGTGGAGTCCTCGGTCCCGGACGTGCCGGGCGTCGCGGGGGCCGAACTCGAGCTCGCGCCCGCTGCCGGAGTCGCGACCGAGTCGTCGTCACCGCCGAGGACCAGCCAGCCGATCACCGCGACGACCGAGGCCCCCGCGACGATCCCCAGCCACACACCAAGGCTGGACGCACCGGTGCGTCGGCCCCCCCCGGGGGGGTCGGCCGGCGGTGGCGCCGGCGGTGGCGCCGGTGGTGGCTCGATGCTCACTGGGGGCTCCCGGCCCGAACATACCCGATGGGGCCCGGCAGTGTCGTTCCGATCGGGTCCCCCCGCTCGGCACGGTCCGTACCGGTGTCGGGGTCCTATGCCTGTGGCGAAGGTCCGGCCGAGATGTGCCGGCCGGCCACCCGCCGCAGCGGACGCCACGTCGCCGCTACGGCGACCATGAGCACGGCGGCGATGCCGTACGCCTGCCGCTCCCCGATACCGTCGGCGACCGCCGTGCCCACCGCCGGGCCGGTGGTCTGCCCGAGCCGGTTGGCCGACACCCAGGTGCCCACCAGCACCCCGCGGTACTCGGCGGGGCCCGCCGACGCCGAGTACTCCTGGAGGAGCGGGAAGATCGCCCCGGTGCTCGACCCGAGGATCGCCAGGCCGGCGCCCACCTGCCAGAGGGTGCCGGAGGTGGCCAGGACCACGAAGCCGGCGACCATCCCGCTCAACGCAATCGTCAGGATCCTGGTGCGGGTGAACCGGGCCCCGATCCGCCCGTACATGACGCTCACCACACTCGAGGATGCCGCCCCGACCGCCTGGACCAGCCCGCGCTGGGCGACGCCGAGCCCGAACTCGCGATCCAGGTACAGCGGGGTCACGGTCAGGCCGAGCCCGAGGAAGATGCCCAGCGTCAGGAACGACATCGGCAGCACCCCCAGGAAGTCGCCGAGCCGGCCCCGGCCGCGCAGGTCCCGGAGACCGGCTCGCAGGTGGGGTAGGGGAGCAGCGGTCACCCCGGTGCGGCCCTCCGGCAGGGCACGGGCCGCGAAGAACACCGGGAAGGCGAGCGAGAAGACCAGGAACGGCCAGAACGTCCCTCCCGAGGCGAGCAACCCGCCGGCGATCGGCGCCAGGGTGGTCGTGGCGGTGAGGGCCGCCATGTTGAGGCCCATCGCCCAGCGCCGCTCCGGGCCGGTGAACAGGTCGCCGATCACCACGACGCCGAGGCTGAGCAGCCCGCTCGTGCCGAGGCCCTGGACCAGGCGGAAGCCGACCAGCAGCCAGAAATCCCTGGCGAAGAAACAGGCCAGCCCGGCGACCCCGAAGATCAGCAGGCTGGCCCGGATCACCCGGCGCCGGCCCAGCCGGTCCGCCAGGTAGCCGATGAAGGCGGCCAGGAAGATGCCGGGCAGCGCCACCGCGCTCTGCACCAGCCCGATCGTTCCCCGGGACACCCCGAGGTCTTCGGCCAGTTCCGGGAGCGCCGGGACGAGGATGCTGAACGCCAGCACCCCCATCGCGGTGATGGTGACGATCAGCGGCAGCAGCCGGCGCGGCGACGGGTCCATGGAATGCCGGTCAGGCTACTGCCGGCGCGCCACGGCATCCCCAACCCGCAGGAGCCCCCTAGAGACAGCCGCCTTCGATGAGGCCCGGGTGATCGGCGATGCTGATCTCGACGACGATGCCGTTGTCGCCCAACTGGATGGCCAGGCCGTAGTCGGTGGTGAGCGGACCGTCCACGACGATCACCTCCCCGAAGTAGGGGCCCGGCTCGACGGCGGCCCGGCTTCCGTACGCATCGAGGACCGCCTCCTTGGAGTCGCCGACCGTGATGCCCTCGGCGGTCTCGGCCACGCCTGGGGCGGCGACGGTGACGTCGGTGACGACGTCGGAGCCTTGGATGCGGATGGCTCCGTCGAGGGCGGTGCCCACGACACAGTCGGGTGCGCCAGGCTCCGTCAGAACCCAGGAGATCCCGGTCGCCGGCCCCAGGGCGGGGACCGGCATCCCCAACTCCACCGGCCCCACGGCGTCGGCGGTTATCAACCAGGTGACCGGCGCCTCCGGTTGCGTCGTGGCGTCGGCTTGAGTCGTCGAGGGGGCGGCCGTCGTCGCGGGTGCGGTGCTCGTCGTGGTGACGGCAGGGGCCGAGGTGGAGGACGCTCCGTCGTCGTCGCCGCACCCGGCGGCTCCGAACAGCATCAGCCCGATCACGATCATTGCGGTCGACCGGTACGGCATCGCAACTCCCTTCGTCGGCCGGAGGACCGGCCGGCCCGGTGGTGACGTCCCACCATCCCACCCTACCGGCAGGCTCGAAGTGTTCCGGAGAGGGCCGCGAGTGCGCCCGGCGCCGAGGTGCCCTGCGAGGGTCTCAGCGAGGCCGCCCGGTCGGGCGTGCCACATGGGTCCGGTGCTGCGGTACCCGATCACGACGAACGCAGAGCCCGCAAACCGATTCCTTGCGCCGGTGTGAACCGGATCAAGTTCGAAGGATCGGCCTACTCGCTGGCGGGCCTCTCAGCCGGGAAACACCCGGCGCTCCTATCGCCTCACGGGCTCTGCACCACTCAACTCATGCCTCTCGGCGCGCTCGTCAAGCGATTCCTCCGAGAGCGCGAAAGAACGCGTCGTGTCGCCACACTGGGCGCCTCAGGAGCCTCCCGGCGGCAGGCGGCGGCTTGCTCAGGGAGTGATCGGTCCTACGGCGGGCCGTCGGCCTTCTCGTCGGTCGCTTCTCGATCCGGCGTCCGGATCTCGCCGATCGGGACCCACTCGGCTCGGGCGCTCTGGATGACCTGCGGGGAGACGACCTCGATGCCGGCTTCCTCGAGACGGTCGTGCGCCCTGCGGACGAGACCATCCTTGACCTGGCGGGCGGTCCGGATCGGGACCACGAAGCGGACCGCGAGCCGGACGTAGGTCTCGTCGGCCGAGGCATACACCCGGGGGACGACCTCGGCCGTGGGCACGGGGAAGCGCTTACGGACCTCGTCGATCGCCGTGCGAGCGCCGTCCGAGGCGGAGCTGGCACGAGCCTCCTCGGCGAGGATCTCCGTGGCACGGTGCCAATCCTCGTGGTGGGGCACGGCGAAGGAGACCTCCTCCCAGATGTAGTCGAAGTAACTGCTGTAGTTGAACACGGGCGCCGTGAACGTCGCCTTGTTCGAGATGGCCACGACCCTTCCCGTGTACTGGCGGCCCGCCACCCACGATGCCCCTCCCGGCGAGCCGATCTCCATGAGACGGGTCTTCAGCAGCGAGATGTCGATGACGTCGCCGTGGACGTCGGCCATCTGGACCCGATCCCCGACCGAGAAGACCCGGCCGAAGGTGATGTTGAACCACCCGGCGATAGCCCCGATCACCTCCTGCATCGCGAAGGCGAGGCCCGCAGTCGCCAGGCCGAGTGCAGGGGCGAGGCTCCCGCCGAGAGGCTGCCACACGATGACGAGGGCGACGGCCGCCGCCAACCACGTGATCAACCGCAGGAACCTCGTGGCGTGGTAGCGCTGCTGGGGCTCGTCCAGGATCCTC
>CAYXHU010000226.1:0-4249 GCA_964464675.1 uncultured Acidimicrobiia bacterium | reverse complement strand
CGGGCTCGCCGCGTCGAACACCACGGCGACGGCGGCGTCCGAAGGGAACTCCGAGGGTGCCACGAGCGGGGAGAGATCGAGGAATCGGTACGTGTCCGGCACCACGAAGCGTCCCCCGAAGGAGACCGCGGCCGGAAGCCCCGCGGTTCGTGCCGCGAGTGCGAAACCGACGGCCGAGCCGAGCGCGTCGCCGTCGGGATTGACGTGACAGGTGACGGCGAGCGACGAGGCATTCCGAATCGCCTCAGCCGCTCTCCGGATCGGACGGCGCATGGTCGCCTTCATCCTGCTCCTCCCGAAGGTCGCGCAGCAGCTGCTCCATGCGCATACCTCGATCGATGGCTTCGTCGGTCTCGAACCGCAGCTCCGGAAGGTACTTGAGACGAACCTGCCTGCCCACCTCGTGCCGGATGTGGGGTGCCGACCGCTCCAGTGCCTCCCGCGTGCCCTGTTGCTCGGCCTCGTCGCCGAGCACCGAATAGTAGACCCGCGCACTCCTGAGATCGGGGGCGGTGTCGACTCCGGTGATCGTGACGAACCCGAGACCCGGATCCTTGAGACGGGCCACTTCCTCGGCGATCACCTCTCGCAGCAGCTCGTTGACGCGACGGATCCTCGGCCCTCGGCTCATGGCGATTCCTCCAGCCAGGCAACGCCCATCTCGATCAGCTCGACTTCGATCTCGTCGAGCACCAGCCGGTGCACGGCCTCGATCATGCTCCGGATCTGCCCGACCTCGCCGGAGACGAATGCCACGCCCAGCGCCGCCCGCTGCCACGAATCCTGATGGTCCACCTCGGCGATCGCCACAGGGAATCGGCTCTCGATGCGGGAGACCAGCCCCCGGAGCACCCGGCGCTTCCCTTTCAGGGATCTGACACCCGGGATGCGGAGCTCGAGGCGAAGCGCTGCGGCGTGCATCCCCGCCCCTACGTGCGGGCGACCTCGCGCACCTCGTACGCCTCGAGGACGTCGCCTTCCTTGATGTCGCGGTAGTTCTCGAGCCCGATGCCGCATTCGAACCCTGCGGCCACCGAGCGAACGTCGTCCTTGAAGCGGCGCAGCGAGCCGATCGTCCCGTGGTGGACGACCACTCCGTCACGCACCAGGCGGACGCGCGCTCCCCTGGTGATCTCGCCCTCGGTGACGTACGACCCGGCGATCGTGCCGAACCGCGGCGCCCTGAAGATCGCCCGAACCTCGGCGACGCCCATGACGCGCTCGACCTCCTCTGGGGCGAGCCGCCCGACCAGGAGCGCCTCCACGTCGTCGAGCAGCTCGTAGATGATCCGGTAGGTGCGAACCTCGACTCCGGCATCCTCGGCAGCCCGGCGGGCCTTCGCATCGGGGCGCACCGCGAAGCCGAAGATGATGGATCCCGTCGTCTCGGCGAGCAGCACGTCGTTCTCGGTGATCCCTCCCACCTGGGAGTGCACGATCGTGATCCGCCCGCCTTCGCGGGAGATCTTCGTCACCGCGTCGCGGATCGCCTCGAGGGAACCGTGCACGTCGGCCTTGACGATCAGCCTCAGCTCGGCGTCCTCGGCGGTCCTCAGCTCCTCCAGCAGGTTCTGGAGACGCTCGGCGGCCGAGGGCACCACCAGTTCCTTGCTCCGCAGCTCCGCGGCGTGCTCGTCGGCCGCCGAGCGCGCCGTCCTGTGGTCGGCGACGGCCTCGAAGAAGGCCCCTGCTCCGGGCACGTCGTCCCAGCCCATGATGAGCACCGGCGTGCTCGGGCCTGCCTGCTTCACCTGGTTGCCGTTCTCGTCGAACATGGCCCGCACCCGGCCGGACACCGGCCCGGCCACGAGCGCATCCCCGGTGTGGAGCGTGCCTCGCTGCACGATGACCGTGCCCACCGGGCCGCGCCCCTTGTCGAGCTCGGCTTCAATCACCGTTCCCGACGCTGCGGCGGCCGGATTCGCCTTGAACTCCTCCAGTTCTGCGATGAGGTCGAGGTAGTCGAGCAAGGATTCGATACCCTCGCCCGTGGCCGCCGAGAGTTCGACGCTCACCACCTCGCCGCCGAGCTCCTCGACGACCAGACCGTGCTCCGTGAGCTGAGCTCGCACGGTGTGCGGATCGGCCGTCTCGAGGTCCATCTTGTTGATGGCAACGACGATCGGCACCCCGGCCGCCTTGGCATGGTTGATCGCCTCGACCGTCTGGGGCATCACCCCGTCGTCGGCGGCGACCACCAGAACCACGATGTCGGTGACTTCAGCGCCTCTGGCGCGCAGCGAGGTGAAGGCCTCGTGTCCCGGGGTGTCGATGAAGGTCAGCTTCCGGCCGTTCCTGATGACCTGGTAGGCGCCGATGTGCTGGGTGATGCCACCGGCCTCGCCGGCGATCACGTTGGTGCGCCTGATCGCGTCGAGCAGCCTGGTCTTGCCATGGTCCACATGGCCCATCACGGTGATCACGGGGGGCCGAAGCTCCAGATCGGCGGCATCGTCGGCGAAGACCGGCTTCACCTTGGCCACGGGTTCCGGCTCCGGCTCCGGCTCCCGCTCCTCCACGATCACGTCGTAGCCGAGCGACTCGGCGACTGCGGGCAGGAACTCGACGGGAATCGGTTGCGTGGCGCCCGCCATTTGCCCCCGCTCGATCAGCGCTTTCACGACCAGCCCGACGGGCCGCCGGGCCGTCTCGGCGAACTCTGCGACCGTGATCCCGGCAGGAACCGTGAGAGTTCGGCGAGGACGTTCCTCGCCGGCTTCCGGCTCTGCCCGGCGGCCCTTCTTCCGGCGGCGCGCGGCCGGTTCTTTCTCCTCGGACTCGACCTCTTCGGTCTCTTCGAGCTCCGGGGGCTCCCCGGCGGCGGCGGGTTCCGGCGGGGCCGGAGCGGCCGCTGTCGCGGGTGCCGACTCCTCTTCGTAGGCGAGGCGGATCAGAGCTGCCGCTTCATCGTCGAGCCCCGAGGAAGCCGTCTTCACCTCGATCCCGAGTTCTGCGGCGCGCTCGAGCACCTCCTTGGACTCAACGCCCAGGTCGCGAGCCAACTCATACACGCGCATGTCGCCTCAGATCTCCTCGGGGTCTCTCATTGTGCCACGGTCACACTCAGGCGGTCCCGGCACTCTCCTCGTCTTTCTCCGACTCCTCGGCCGCTGCGGCCGCCGCTGCCACGGCAGCCTCGAGTGCATTGGCCGGCTCCGGCTCGGGTTCCGGCTCCGGCTCGGGTTCCGGCTCCGGCTCGGGTTCCGGCTCCAGCTCGGGTTCCGGCTCCAGTTCGGCGTCCGTCGCAAGCTCGGCGTCCGTCGCAAGCTCGGTGGATTGGGCATCGGCCGATGCCTCGTCTTCCTCGGTCACCGGGGCACCGCCCTCGCCCACCGTCGCCGGCGCCGGCGTCGCCGCCGCCTCGGCGGCACCCTCGCCTTCTCCGGCACCCTCGCCTGCTGCGCCCTCGCCCTCGGCTGCTGCGGCACCCTCCTGTGCCTCGCCCTGTTCGGACCTGATGTCGATGCGGTATCCGCTGAGACGAGCCGCGAGGCGGGCGTTCTGGCCCTCCTTGCCGATCGCCAGCGACAATTGATGATCCGGGACGATGACGGTCGCCTCCATGGTCTCGTCGTCGAGCACCACCTGACGCACCTTGGCCGGGCTCAGCGCCTCGGCGATGAACTGCCGGGTGTCGTCGCGCCACTCCACGATGTCGACTTTCTCGCCCCGCAACTCGTTGACCACCTGGCGGACTCGCGAGCCGCGCGACCCAACGCACGCCCCGACCGGATCGACGTTCGGGTCGGTCGATGCCACGGCGATCTTGGTCCGGTGCCCGGCATCCCGAGCGATGGCGCGAATCTCGATCGTGCCGTCGACGAGTTCGGGGACCTCGAGCTCGAACAACCTGCGGATGAAGTCCGGATGGCTCCGGCTCACCACGATCTGCGGGCCCTTGGTCTCGGATCGGACCTCCAGGATGAGCGCTTTCACTCGCGCCCCGCGCTCCAGACGCTCGTAGGGAATCCGCTCTGCCGCCGGCATCAGGGCCTCGGCGTTGCCGAGGTCGAGGATGAGGTAGCGGTGATCGGCCTGCTGCACGATCCCCGTCACCAGGTCTCCCTCCCGGCCCTCGTAGATGTCGAACACCTGGGCACGCTTGGCGTCGCGCAGCCGTTGCACGATCACCTGCTTGGCGGTCTGGGCGGCAATCCGGCCGAAGTCGTCCGGGGTGTCCTCCCATTCCCGTGTCACGTTGCCGTCCTCGTCGAGTTCCTGGCCGTACACCGTGATCTCCCCCGTGTCG
>CAYXHU010000225.1:0-4260 GCA_964464675.1 uncultured Acidimicrobiia bacterium | reverse complement strand
AGCGACGACACCACCGGCGACGCCCCGGAGGAGCACCGAATGGAATTGGGCATGATCGGCCTCGGCAGGATGGGGGCCACCATGACGCGGCGCCTGCTCGGCGACGGCCACAAGGTCGTGGTGTACGACGTGGACCCCGGCCCGGTCGCCGACCTGGCCGCCGCCGGCGCCGTGCCCACGGCGACCGTCGAAGACCTGGTCGCCCGGCTCTCCCCTCCCCGCGCCGTCTGGGTGATGGTGCCGGCAGGCATCACCGGAGCGGTCGTCGACGGTCTCGCCCCGCACCTCGGAGAGGGTGACGTCGTCGTAGACGGAGGCAACTCCTTCTACCAGGACGATCTGGAGCGCTCCGCCGAACTCGCCGAACGCGGCATCCACCTCGTCGATGTCGGCACGAGCGGCGGCGTGCACGGGCTGGAGCGCGGCTTCTGCCTCATGATCGGAGGCGACGACGAGGCCGTCCGCCGTCTCGATCCCGTCTTAACGACCCTCGCTCCCGGGGTGGACGCCGCTCCCCGTACCGCGCGCCGAACCGGGCCGCCCGCCCCGTCCGAGCACGGCTACCTGCACTGCGGTCCCTCCGGTGCCGGGCACTTCGTGAAGATGGTGCACAACGGCATCGAGTACGGCGTCATGGCGGCGTACGCCGAAGGCCTCAACATCCTGAACCACGCCGGCATCGGCCTCTCCGAGCGGGACCAGGATGCCGAGACGGCGCCGCTCCGCCACCCGGAGCACTTCCGCTACGAGCTCGACGTCCCGCAGATCGCCGAGGTGTGGAGGCGCGGCAGCGTCATCACCTCGTGGCTCCTCGACCTGACCGCCGCCGCCCTGGTCGAGGACCCGGCCCTCGACGGGTTCGCCGGCAGGGTCTCGGATTCCGGTGAGGGCAGATGGGCGGCGCTGAGCGCGGTCGAGGAAGGCGTGCCTGCGCCGGTGCTGGCGGCGGCCCTGTTCGGACGGTTCGCCAGCAGGGACCGAGACGACTTCGCGAACCGGGCTCTGTCGGCGATGCGGGAGCAGTTCGGCGGCCACGACGAGAAGCGGGAGGCGCGATGACTCGGGCGGACGCCCTCATCCTGTTCGGCGTCACCGGGGACCTGGCCCGGAAGCGGCTGTTCTCGGCTCTGTATTCCCTGACCGCCGCCGGGCAGCTGGACATGCCGGTGATCGGGGTGGCCTCGAGCCCCTGGGACGACGAGACGCTGCGGAGCCGTGCCCGCCAGGCCCTCGAAGAAGCCGGGCACGAGATCGACGAGGCGGTGTTCGCCCGCCTGGCCTCGAACCTGTGCTACGTGGCCGGCGACTACCGCCGGGCCTCGACCTTCTCCGAGATCGCCGGCCGCTTGAACGGCCGAACCTGCACCGTCTCCTACCTGGCCATCCCCCCGAGCCTGTTCGACGACGTGATCGAGGGCCTGGCCTCGGTGGGGCTCAACGAATCAGGCCGCGTAGTGCTCGAGAAGCCTTTCGGCCGGGACACGGCCTCCGCCGTCGAACTCGGGGAGATCGTGCACCGCCACTACCCGGAGGACCGCGTCTACCGGATCGACCACTTCCTCGGGAAGGAGGCGGTACAGAACCTCATGGTCTTCCGCTTCGCCAATACGGTGCTCGAGCCGATCTGGAACCGCCACTACGTGCGCGGTGTCCAGATCACCATGACGGAGGACTTCGGTGTCGAAGGCCGGGGATCGTTCTACGACTCCGTCGGCACGCTGCGCGACGTCGTCCAGAACCACCTCCTGCAGATGCTCACGCTCCTCGCCATGGAGCCGCCGGCGTCCGAGCACCCGGATGCGCTGCGAGACGAACGGGTGAAGGTGCTCAGGGCCATCCGTCGGCTCGAGCCGTCCGACATCGTCAGAGGTCAGTATCGCGGGTATCTCGACGAAGCGGGCGTGGCCCCCGGATCGGACACCGAGACCTACGTCGCGGTGCGCCTCGAAGTCGATTCGTGGCGATGGGCCGGCGTCCCGTGGATCATCCGCGCCGGCAAGGGGCTGACGTCGACGGTCACCGAGGCCACCGTCGAGTTCGCCAGGCCGCCCCGGCTGCTGTTCGCCCAGACCAGCTACCTGCCCGGGCCCAACCGGCTGACGTTCCGCACCAAGCCCGACGAGGACATCGCCCTGTCGATGCAGGCCAAGGTTCCCGGCCCGGAGATGGTCAGCGGCCCGACCGAACTCCACCTCCAGCACGATCGGGCCCGCGGCCGGGACGCCTACGACCGCCTGCTCGGCGACGCGCTGCGCGGCGATCCGGCGCTCTTCGCCCGCGAGGACGGGGTGATGGAGGCGTGGCGAATCGTCGAGAGGGTCTTGACCGACCACCCCTCTGCGCTCCCCTACGAACGCGGCTCGTGGGGGCCGGCCGCGGCCGACGAGCTGCTCGGGCCGGACTGGGAGTGGATCGTCCGGTGAGGAGTGCCCGGAACGCCGCCGGCTGCGCGACGGGCCGGATGCGGTGACCACGGCCCGGTTCGTCACCGACGCCGGGGCCGTCGTCCCTGCGGTCACCGTCGAGCAGATGCGCGAGGTCGACCGCATCGCCGTCGAGGACCTCGGCCCCAATCTCTACCAGATGATGGAGAACGCCGGGCGCAGCCTCGCGCTCACCGCGATCGAGACCCTGGGACCGGACTGGCGAACCTCACCGATCGTCGTGCTGGCCGGCACCGGCGGCAACGGCGGAGGAGGGATCTGTGCGGCCAGGCATCTCGGCAACCGCGGGGCCGACGTCACCGTGGTGGTCACCCGGCCCGAGGGCCTGGCCCCCGTAACCGCCGGCCAATTGGACACCTACCGGGCCACACCGGGGCGCATCGAGAGCGCCGGCCGCCTGGACCGGCTCGAACCACGGCTGGTGGTCGACGCGGTCATCGGCTACAACCTCGGCGGCGCGCTGCGCGGTGCGGCCTGCGAGTTGATCGACTGGGCGGCATCCGGTGCGGCGCCCGTGCTGTCGCTGGACGTCCCCTCGGGGATCGACCCAGGCTCCGGGAACGCCCCGGGATCACATGTGCGGGCGGCCACCACGATGACGCTCGCGCTGCCGAAGACGGGCCTGGACGCACCCGCCACAGGGCGGCTGCTGCTCGCCGACATAGGGATCCCGCCCGAGGTCTACCGCCGGGCCGGCATCGACGTGCCGGGTGGCCTCTTCGGGGACCGGTACCGGGTTCCGCTGCGGGCCGCTTGAGCCATCATCGAGCCGCCGAAGCCGCCTCACCGGCCAGGGCGATCGCTCCGAGCACCCCGGCGCGATCCCCGAGCCCGGCGGGGACCACGAACGAGCCGGCGTCCAGGACCTCTTCGTACGGGAGGTAGCCCCCGAGGCGTTCCAGGAAGACGAGCCGGATCGCCTCCAGCAGACCGGGGAGCTTCATCACCCCTCCCCCGAGCACCATCCGCTGCGGCGAGACGGCGAGCGCCAGGGTGGCGAGGGCCGTGCCCAGGTACCAGGCCTCCAGTTCCACCGCGGCCTCGGTGTCCGTTCCGAGGTGTTCGCCGCGCTTCCCCCACCTGGCTTCGATGGCCGGGCCGGCCGCCATGCCCTCGAGACAGTCTCCGTGGAAGGGACAGGTCCCCTCGAACGCGTCGCCGGGATGCCGGGGAACCCGGATGTGCCCCATCTCGGGGTGGCTGAGCCCGCGCATCGGCTTCGAGCGGACGAGCCCGCCCCCGCCGATCCCGGTGCCGACCGTCAGGTAGACGAACGTCGCCAGGCCGGCGGCCGCCCCCCACCGCTGCTCCCCGAGCGCCGCGCCGTTTACGTCGGTGTCGAAGCCGACCGGGACGTCGAACGCCTCGCGGAACGCCCCGGTGACGTCGGCGCCCGACCATCCCGGCTTGGGCGTCTCTGCGATGTGCCCGTGTGCCTCCGAGCCGGCCCGAAGGTCGAGAGGGCCGAACGAGGCGATCCCGATCGCGTCGACGGGCCCTGCATCGCGGATCTCGGCGATCGCTCGCCCCAGCGTCTCGGCAGGGGTGGTCGTCGGGTACACGATCGGGTCGCCGAGGTCGTCGGGACCGCTCCCGAACGCCACCACGAACTTCGTACCGCCGCCTTCGATGCCTGCATACCGGGCCACTGCGCCAGTCTGACAGACACGGCGGGGCGGATACGGGCTGATACGGTGAGCCGATGTACACGGGTCGCGGGTTCCGCTCGTCCGAGATCGGCGACGTAGACGTCCTGTGGCACGACGGCCTGTTCCACCTCTTCCACCTGGTGCTCCCCAACCACGACTACATCGCC
>CAYXHU010000224.1:0-4282 GCA_964464675.1 uncultured Acidimicrobiia bacterium | reverse complement strand
CGAGCCCGAAGGCTCGGCGGTCGTCTCGACGGGCATCTCGTCGTCGCTCATGGGGTCTCCTCCTCGGCGCCGTGTTCAGTTCCGGACGGTTGGGTTCAATCGAACGTAGCGGGCCTGGGAGCGTCGTGTCGGGCGGGGCGGACCGACCAGTCGCTCGACGAGCCCGGCCCAGTCGAAATGCTCGGTGACCTCTGAGGCAGGGATCGTGAGCATCCGGTCGGAGGGAACGTACCGGGGGAGAATCCGGTTCAGGATGGCTTCGATTTCGTCCCGGAACGCATCGTTCGTGCTGCGCACCCCGTCCGGCTCGAGGGCGACGTCGGGCAGCAGCCGAACGAACAGGGCATAGGTCGTGCACCACCTGCGCACCAGCGGCTCCACGTCGAAGGGATCCTCGCCGGCCGTCACCCTGAGGTAGTAGGCGTAGTTGTCGATGACGGCCCGGTCGGTGACCAGGACCTCGGCGCGGTTCCTCAGTTCCAGTTCCTGCTGGATCTGGGCGGTGAGCACCCAGAGTTGGGCTTCCGGGGTCGCTCCCTCGTTCATCCCGAGAGGGTTGAACCGCACCACCTCGCGGCCCACCTCGACGCTCCGACCGCTGCGCCCCACCGCCCCGGCGAAGGAGTGCACGGCGTTCGTCTTGCGCACCGAGTGCGACCCGATGAAGGCGATCTTGGCGGGGGTCATGGGCATCCGTGAGCTGGTCTCGTTCGCACGGTACCGGGTCGGTGCGCCGGATGCCGCTCGCGCACGACTCGGTCCGTCAGCCCGAGACCAGCGCCCAGATCACCGCCACGGCGACGATCACCAGGCCGAGCCACATCCCGATGCGCACCACGAGGCGCCACCAGAGGTAGGGCTCGTTCGAGGGCCGCCAATCGGCCATGCTCGTACCTCCCGGTTCCTCGCACCATAGACTTCGTGGTGGTCGAGCGACCGAGAAAGGGGACGGGATGGCCATCGAACTCGAGTCCGGCGAACACGAGCTGGGCGATTGGACCCTCAATTACGTGCCACCCACCGGGGGCCGGTACACCGGGAAGCTCACCGTGACGGACAAGCGGCTGTTGTTCGACGCGAAGTTCGACACGTCGCTCACCGGCACCCTCCGTGAGCTCCTCGTGGTCGGAGGCAGCTACGGCTACCTGTCGATCCCCAAGGAGCGTGTGCGGTCGGTGGACGTGAAGAGCTCCTTGCTCAAGAAGAAGGTCGAGGTGACCCTCGACGACGACAGCGTCCACACGTTTGACTACGGGATGCTGTCCGTCGCGAAGATCGCAGAGGCGATCGAGCGCTGACGCCGCCTCCGGCACACGGACCCCGGGCCAATACCCTGGCGGCAATGCCCGGAGCCCGATGCCGATCCTGAGGCGCCTGCGCAGGCGGAAGGCGCTGCGGACGCCGTTCCCGGAGGAATGGCGCTCGATCGTGCGTGCCCGCCTCGCCCATTGGCATCACCTGGGCCCCGAGGAGCGGGCGCGCCTCGAGGACCTCATCCGGATCTTCCTCGCCGAGCACGAATTCGAGGCGGCCGGGGGCATGAAGATGTCCGACGACGTCCGGGTCACGATCGCCGCCCAGGCGTGCCTGCTGCTCCTCGGCCGCGAGGGAGACGGGTACCGGGACGTGTCCAGCATCATCGTGTACCCCTCGACGGTGGTCCGCACCGGGGTGTTCGCTTCGCCCGTGCTCGCCGGAGCGGTCACCGATGCTCCGGTTCCGCTGCTCGGTGAGGCGCGACCCCGGGGCCCGGTGGTGATCGTGTGGGACCGGGCGCTGGCGCAGGCCAGGCACCCCGGACGCGGCCACAACGTCGTCTTCCACGAATTCGCCCACAAGATCGACATGGCCGACGGCAGTGTCGACGGCACGCCGCGCATCACCGACCCGGCCGCCTACCGCCGCTGGGTCGAGGTGTGCACCAAGGAGCTCGATCACGTGCGCCGGGCATCCGTCCGGGGCGAACCGACCCTGTTGCGAGGCTATGCCGGGACCAATCCGGCGGAGTTCTTCGCGGTGGCGACGGAGGTGTTCTTCGATCGGCCGGCGGCGATGGAGCAGGAGCGCCCCGAGTTGTACGAGGTGCTGCGCGAGTTCTACCGGCAGGATCCCGCTGCTCGAGCGCACCGCGCCGGCTGAGCCGGGAACAGGAAGGCTTCCCCCCGTGTTGTGATAGTTGCGAATCGCAATCATCATGGACTCAGAAAGGGACCGACATGCCGGCCGTGACCGTCGACAACCTGCTCGTCCTGCCCAGGATCACCGAGCCGACCGGCGACGCAGTTCGGGAGCGTGGGGTGGCCTCTGTCACCACCGCCCCCCAAGGCTACGAGGGGGAGGGGTTCCCGGTTCGGAGGGCCTTCGCCGGGGTGGACTTGCGGCTCCTGGACCCGTTCGTGCATCTCGACCAGATGGGCGAGGTCGAATATGCCCCGGGAGAGCCGAAGGGAACCCCGTGGCATCCGCACCGCGGATTCGAGACCGTGACCTACATGATCGACGGCATCCTCGAGCACGAGGACTCGCAGGGCGGCGGCGGCGTGATCAGCAACGGCGACACACAGTGGATGACCGCCGGCGCCGGGATCCTCCACATCGAGAAGCCCCCCGAGCACCTCGTCACCTCCGGCGGCGTCTTCCACGGGTTCCAGCTCTGGGTGAATCTGCCTTCCAAGGACAAGTTCCTGCCTCCCGCGTACCAGGACCTGCGCGGCGGCGACGTGGCGCTGCTGGCCTCGGCCGACGGGGGATCCCTCCTGCGCCTCATCGCAGGCGACATCGACGGGCACCGCGGCCCGGGGTCCACCCACACGCCGATGACGATGGTGCATGCCACGATCCAGCCCGGATCGAGGGTCCGGCTGCCGTGGCGGGCCGACTTCAACGCGCTCGTCTACGTCCTGAGCGGCCGGGGCCGGTTCGGCGCCGAGCAGCGCCCGGCGGAGACAGGCCAGCTGGTCGTGTTCGGGCCCGGACGGGCGATCACGATGGCGGCCGACGACCGGCAGGAGACCCGCAGCCCGGAGCTCGACGTGCTCGTGCTGGGAGGCCGTCCCATCGGGGAGCCCGTGGCATGGCACGGGCCGTTCGTCATGAACACCCGGGCGGAGCTCCTGCAGGCGTTCGAGGACTTCCAGGCCGGCCGGCTCGGGACCATCCCGGCCGGCCGAACTGCCTCCTCGGAGGGCTGACCTCCCGGAGCGGTCCCCGTGAGCACGGTCTCGACCCCTCCGGCCGGAGGCCGTCTCGGCGCTGAGCCTGCCCGGTGAGGCCTACCCTCGCATCGATGACCGCCGCCGAGCACCCTCGTGGCCTGATGGCTATGGCTGCAGCGACTCCACCGGAGCGGGATCGCTACATCGATTTCCTGCGCGGCTTCAGCATCCTCGTCGTCGTGCTCGGCCACTGGCTGATCGCGGTCGTGGAATGGAAGGGCGGCCGGGTCGCGGGCTCGAACGCCCTCGAGCACATCCCAGGGCTGTGGGCCCTGACCTGGGTGCTCCAGGTGATGCCGTTGTTCTTCTTCGTCGGAGGGTTCGGCAACGGCACCGCAGTCCGGGCGGCCCGGCGGCGCGGGGACGGCTACGCCGCGTTTCTGGCTCGGCGCGTCGAGCGGATGCTGCGTCCCACCGTGGTGTTCCTGGGAGTCGGGCTGGCAGTGGTGGTCACGCTCGACGCGGCGAACGTGGCCGACAACGTGGTCTTCCCGGCCTCGGAGCTCATCACCCGTCCCCTGTGGTTCCTCGGCGTGTACCTCATCGTCGTGGCGCTCGCCCCGGCGATGCTCGTCCTCCACGAACGCTTCGGGCTGGCGGTTCCCGTCGCCATGGTGCTGCTGGCCGCCGCCGTGGACGGGCTCCGCTTCGGCGGGGAGCTGTCGGCGGTCGGCTACGCGAACTACCCGATCGTCTGGCTGCTCGCCCACCAGCTCGGCTTCCACTACGGCGCTTCGGGAACGCTGCACCGCGCCCGGTGGGGCCTGGCGGCAGCCGGACTGCTGGGGATGGTGGCCGCCACCACCGCCGGTCCCTACCCCGGCAGCATGGTCGGCCTCTCCACCGACGAGTTCTCCAACATGGACCCGCCGACGGTCGCCATCGTGGCGCTCACCGTGTGGCAAGTGGGTCTGGCGATGATCCTGCGCGCCCCGATCACGAGATGGCTCGGCCACCTCCGGGTGTGGGCCGGGGTGATCTTCGTGAACTCGGTGATCATGACCGTGTTCCTGTGGCACCTGACCGCCATGCTGAAGTGCCTCGGCGTGACGGCGCGCCAGATCGAC
>CAYXHU010000223.1:0-4320 GCA_964464675.1 uncultured Acidimicrobiia bacterium | reverse complement strand
ACGGCGAGCCTGCGTGAAGTGGATGCGGCCCTGATCGTGGTGGAGCCGTCGCGCGCCTCCTGCTCGACGCGGTCGATACGGCCCCGCCACCGGACCCCGTCGACTTCGAGCTCGATCGGGTGCTCCACCGCCACGACCCATCCCCGGCCGGGCCACTCGTCGTAGAGGTGAGCGATGATCCGCTCTGCCCTCCTCCGCCACGCCGCCGACCATTCGCCCCCGCCGAACGAGGCAGGATCCCAGCGTCGGTCCAGAGCTGCGATCGCCTCGTCCCGTTCGGCGTGCGGTCGGCTCTCTGAGAGGGCAGCGGCCTCCGCCTCCTCGAGCACTTCGTGCACCAGGGATCCCAGGAAGAGGAGGGCGCTCCCGTCGTCGTCGACGTGGAGGCGGCGGCGGAAGGCATACAGGCGAGGGCACGTGAGGTAGGCATCGGCCTGGCTGGCCGACATGGCGAGTTCGCTCGTGATGAGGCCGTCGTCCGGTCCGCGCTCGAGGACCCCGGCGAACCGGGCGGGATCACGCGGCCGCCACGGACCTCCTGCAGCGAGCGCGGCCAGTGCCGCGAGGCGGGCCGGCGCGCCCTCCCCCGGATCGCGCATCCGGCGGCGCAGGTGAGCCTCCGCTTCGAGCGGGGTGCTCGGCACACCCGGCTCGCCCGGGAACCGGGCGGCAAGGGCCGCGGTGGCGACGCCGGCCACCAGGGGGAGGAACCGGCTCGGCAGGCCGCGGCCGTCCTCGAATCCGGTGGTGGTATGGGTCCACACCACACGGCGGGCGGCCCGGCACATGGCGGTGTAGGCGAGCCGCATCTCCTCCTGGAGCCGGAACCGGGCGTACCCGGCCGGGTCGTGGGGCTGCCCGGGTGCCAGGTGCCGCACCCCGAGCAGCGACTCCCGCCTACGCAGGTCGGGGAACACTCCTTCGACCGCGTCGGCGATGAAGACGACGTCGAACTCCTGGCCCTTGGCCTGATGGAGGGTGGTGAGACAGAGTCGGTCTTCCTCCGCCGGATGGAACTCGAGGAGCGGGGTCGCTTCGAAATCCTCGGCTTCGCTCCACTCGACGTAGTCGGCCAGGGTCGCCGCCGGATTGCGTTCGGCGAGCCGCTCGAGCACCTGACCCAGCGACGACCACGCGGCGCGGTCGGCTCGCCGCGCCGGGTCGTGGACGGCCTCGCCGAACTCGGGAAGCGCCGACCACAGCTCCCAGAACCCGTCGGCGGCCGGCATCGACGTCGCCCACTCCGGGTGGTCGAGGAGATCGGCGAGCGCCTTCCCGCCCGGCACCGCGGTGCGCAGGACGTCCGGCCAGGCATCGCCGGTGCGGGCGCGAGCGCGCTGGGCATCGCGGACCGCGGACAACGGAAGCGCCCACAGGGGACCGAGCAAGAGGCGGCGCACGGCGGCGCTGCGGTCCGGCTCGGTGGACACGGCGGCTCTCACGCAGTCGAGCACGAGGCGCACCGCCGGATGGTCGACGAGGCGCCGGTCGGGCTCGTCGTGAGGAATGCCCCGCCGCTCGAGTGCTCGGGACAGTTCCGGGAGCACCCTCCGGGTGCTCCGGACGAGGACCGCCATGCGCCGATACGGGATTCGCTCGCGCAGGTGGATGCGCTGTGCCTCGGCGGCGATCCACTCGGCCTCGTGGCTCTGCTGGTCGAAGGCGTAGATGTCGACGGAGCCGCGCCCGGGCGCCGGGACGACCCGCCCGGCCGCCCCGGGCAGCGCTCCTCCCGCGGTGACGCGCACCGCCGCCTCGAGGATCTCGGAGGGCACCCGGAACGACGTGGTGAGCACCATGCGCCGGGCAGGACGCCCGCCGTCGTCCGGGAAGGCTTCGGGAAAGGCGGCGATGTTCCCGACCTCGGCGCCCCGGAAGGAGTAGATCGACTGGTAGGGGTCGCCGGCCGCTGTGAGGTTCCGGGTGCGGTGGTAGAGGCCGCGCAGCATGGCGGCCTGGGCGATCGTGGTGTCCTGGTACTCGTCGACCAGCACGTACGAGAACTGCCCGGCCACCGCCTCGGCAATCTCCGGGTCATCGAGGAGATGCACGGCGGTGGCCTGGAGCGTGCCGTAGTCGATGCGGTGCCGCTCGCTGAGCGCCTCTTCGTATCGTCCCAGGAACCCGGGGAGTGCGCGCCACTCGGGGCGCTGCTCGGCACGTTCGGCAAGAGCTGCGGGGTCGAGCAGGTGCTCCCGGGCCCGGAGCACGAAGTCGGCGACCTCGTCGGCGAACGATCGGGTCGTCAGCAGACCTCTCAGGGTCATGGGCCAGTCTGCCCGCCGCTCGTCCGACAGCAGTTCGGCGACCAGGGCCACGTGCTCGGGGCCGGTGAGCAGAGCCGGCACGGTTCGCCACCCGAAGCGGCCCGGCCCGTGGACCTCGAGGAGCCGGAGCGCCACCGAGTGGAACGTGGCCGCCGGGATCACGGTGACGGAACGGTCGAGGGCGGCTGTGACCCGGCGGCGCAGGTCGGCGGTGCCGCGTCGCGAGAACGAGAGCAGGAGGATCCGCTCCGGCGGGACACCCCGTTCGGCGACGAGGTGAGCCGCCCTGCGGACCAGGAACTCCGTCTTCCCGGCCCCGGGCCCGGCGACGACGAGCTGAGGCCCCGATGCGTCGGCGATCGCATCGGGCCAGTCCTCGGGGGCGATGCGCAGCTCGGTGTCCATCTTCGGGGCAGCGTATCGCGGGGGTGTGACGGTCAGATGCCGAGCCGGGGGTGGTGGGCGCAGACCGACCCGTCGTGGAGCAGGTGGGCGACCTCGTGGCCGCGCTCGGCGAGCGCAGGAGCCAGGAGCGTGGACCGGTGGCAACGCCGCGGGTCGGCTTCGGCGCAGAGGAGCACGATTGCTCCGCCGGCGGCGAGCTCCTCGAGCACCTCGAGAGCGCCCACGAACGCAGGAGACGACGCCATCGCGGCCGGGTCGGGAGTCCCGTCCTCGGCGAGCACCGAAGGATCTGCAGGCCGGCCCCCCAAGGCGTCGCCCAGCCACCGGTATCCGAACCCTGCCGCCGCCGCGAGCGATTCCAGGCGGCGCCGTGAGAAGTCCGGGGCACGGCGCGACCACGGCTCCGAGCGCACGTCGACGATGGTGGCGACGCCGTGTCGCTCGAGCAGCGGTGACAACTCGGCGAATGCCGCGACGCCGTGTCCGATGGTGAAGATCCTCATGTCGTCACCGGTCCCAGTCGGCGGGCGGGCCGGCGGCCCTTGCCCGGGGATCCGCCATCGTGCTCACCCCGCAGCGGCTAGCGGACGGCTGTCGGCGAACGCAGGGCAGATCTCCTGAAAGGCGCACCAGTCGCACAGTCGGCCGACCCTGGTCGGGAAGTGCTCGTTCTCCATGGCGCGCTCGATCGCCGTCCAGAGGGCACGCAGCTGCCGATCCATGGCATCGAGCGCAGCATCGTTCACCGAGATCGTGTAGACCGTGGGGCCGTTCAGGTAGATGAGCTTCAACCGGTCGGGAGTGCGGCCCGTCCGCCGCCTGATGAGGAGCGCATAGATCTTGAGGGCGAAGAAGGCGGGCAGCGCGTAGCGCTCCGGAGGAGCCTTGCCGGTCTTGTAGTCGGTGATCACGAGGCCTTCGTCGGTCTCCTCCATCCGGTCCAAGATCCCCCGGATGGTGATGCCCCCGAGATCCTCGACGAGGTCCATCTCCCGCTCCAGCGGCTCGAAGGAGGCGGGGTCTTCGACCGTGAAGTAGTTGGCGAGCAGTTCGAGGCTCTGCAACCCCCAGTGCCGCTCTTCGGTGACCGTGGGGAACATGTCGCCGTACTCCGTGGCCCGCACTTCGGTCCACGCCTCCCGGAACAGGTCGAACAGGGCCTCGGGGGTGCGGCGCTCGGCCGGCAGATCGAACAGGCGCTGCAGGGCGAGGTGGGCAGTCGTGCCGCGCGCCTGGTACTCGGTCGGCGGCTCGGGGAGCTTGTCGATCGCACGGAACTTGAAGAGCTGGGGGCAGGTCTTGAAGTCTCCGGCACGAGAGGGTGAGAGCGTCTCCAACGGCATGGCAACGTCGATGATACGGGAGAGGAGTGACACGCGTGTAGTTCAGGTGGGCTCGGGTGCGAGAGCCGGAACCGGCCGGTGGTCCCACCAGGCGAACACCAACACTCCCGTGGCGACCCACGCCGCAGCGGCCAGGAACATCGTCGGGTAGCCGTTCGTCTCGATCAGCATCCCCAGGATGGGGCTGCCGACCAGGCTCCCGAGATCGAAGGTGCCCGAGAAGATCGCCGATGCAGAGCCCAGATGGCGCTCTCGAGACCGGGCGACCACGAAGGTGTACAGGATGGGGAAGGCGTATCCGTGGC
>CAYXHU010000222.1:0-4357 GCA_964464675.1 uncultured Acidimicrobiia bacterium | reverse complement strand
ATCGTGGTGGTGAACTGGCTGGTGCCGCCGCCGATGTTGATCGGGTCGTCGCAGCAGTACAGGACGCCCCGGATGATCGCCCCGGCGGGCAGGTAGCCCTTCTCGGTGGTGCGCTGACCGACGTGCTCGTTGAGTGACCAGGTCTCGCCGGGCATCACCATGGCTCCGTCGGCGGCGTCGGCGATCAGGTGGATGTTGGTGACCCGGCTCTCGCAGCAGTTGTGGTAGGTGGTGAACTCGCCGATCTTGCCGGTGATGCCCAGGGCCTCGATGTCCTCGGTCGTGACGTCCGGAGGAGCGCCTTCCTCGAAGGGGAGCGTGCCGGTGCGCCCCTGTGAACCGGCCGCGAAGCGCACGGCCTCGGAAAGTCCGTCGAGATCGGGCTCGAACACGGGGGCGCTCGGGATGATCGTGACGGTGTCGTCGTCTTCGATGACCAACTCTGCGTTCACCGGCTCCGTGGTGAGGCGGTCGGCGATCTCCGCGACGTAGTCGGCGATCGGCTCGTTGTTCCACACGAATCCGAAACGCGGGGGAGAGGCGAGGTCGTCGCGCTCGATGCGCAGCGATCGGCCGAGAACGGCCTCGGGGACGATGACCCTGGTACCGAGTTGGGTGGCGGTGTCGAGCAGCGTGACCGGGCCGGTGATGAGCGACTCGGCCGTCGCGGCGACGGCCTCGAGGTCTTCGACCGTGTAGGGGGGCTCGAGGAACCTCGTGGGCAGCGTGATCGGTTCCCGGTGGTGGTCCGCCAGAGCTCCGCCCACGAGAGCGGCCGCCTCGGCGCGGTCGATCCCCGTGCCCGCCCTGGGCTCCTCGATCGTGACGGCGCCGTCGGCCACCTGGACATTCCCCGGGTAGGGGGGATCGGCGATCCCCTCGATCTCCCACCGGGCGATGATCCGGTTCAGCTGCACCTCGTCGTAGCTGTACGGGAGGTCGAGGTCCGTGTCGTCGTCGCCGAAGTGCCCGATCCACCACCGGAACTGGTCGGTGATCGAACCCTCCCGGCCGTGGGTGAGGGCTGCGGAGAGGATGGCGTCCTCGTCGAGGTCGAAGCCGATCTCGCTGGGGACCAGGCTGAACTCGCGCCCGGCGACACGCACGTCGACAGGGGTGGCCGCCAGCCGCTCCTCGAGCTCGAGCAGCTGGGCGAGCGCATCTTCGCGACCCAGTCCGCCGACGTCCACGTCGGCGGCGCTGACCTTGCCGAGCACCTCGCCGCTGTTGGTCGCACGGTCCACCGCGAACACGATCCCGGTCATCAAAGCCAAGGAGACCGGGACGAGCAGGACGATGACGAGGACGCGGATGAAGGATCGCATGGGAGGAGTCGTCATGTTACCGGGGCCGCCCTGCAAGGCCGTGCACCCTCAGTGGAGGCCGGCGATCTCCTCGATCGCGGCGCCGATCGGCGCAAGCCATCGCCGGTACATCGCCTCCGACGGGTGCAGGCCGTCGCCGGCGATCAGGTCCGGGCCTGCCTCCCTGGAAGCGGTGGTGACGTCCACGTACCGGCTCCCGAGAGCGGAGGCGACTGCACGAGCCGCACGGTTGTGGGCGTCGACCTCGGCGGCGATCCGGGCGCGGTCGCGACCGGCGGCGTGCGGCGTGACCGACCAGTCGGGGATGGACACGAACACGACGCGCTCGGGGTCGCCGCCGGCGGCGCGCCGAACCGCTTCACCCAACAGGGCCTCCAGGTCGCGGCCGAAGCTCTCCGGCGTGCCGCCCCGGTACTGGTCGTTGACGCCCACTTGCACGGTGACGACGTCGAACGGCGCCGCCGGGTTCGCCTCCAGGACCGCGTCGAGGGCCTCCCGGGCCGTCCACCCGGTCCGGGCCACCACCGTGAACTCGTGGGCACCGCCCAACGTCCCGCTGTGCTCGAGTTGCCGTGGCCAGGACTGGTCCGGCGGGAGTGCCTCGCCGGCGGTGTAGGAATCGCCGATCGCCAGGATGCGAATCACAGCGCCCCGGCGATGCGCGCGGCATGGCCGGTCGCCTTCACGTTGCGGTGGACGCGAGAGACCATGCCGTCGGCATCGATGAGGAACGTGCTGCGGATGAGGCCCTCGTACTCCTTGCCGTACATCCGCTTCGTGCCCCACGCTCCGTACGCCGCGGCGACCTCGTGGTCGGGATCGGAGGCGAGTGGGAACGGCAGGCCGTGCTCGCTGCGGAACTCGGCGAGGCGCTCCGGGGGATCCGGGCTGACGCCGAGCACGTCGTAGCCGGAGGCGAGGAACACCTCGTAGCGGTCCCGGAAGTCGCACGCCTCGGTCGTGCAGCCCGGCGTGAACGCGGCCGGGTAGAAGTAGAGGACGAGGCGGCGTCCCCGGTAGTCGCGCAGCGACACCGTCTCGCCGCGATCGGTGGTCAGCGTGAAGTCCGGTGCAGGTGCCCCTTCGGTGGCGCTCATGGCTTCCTCTCGACGTCGGAGAGCCTACCGGGAGGTGGACGGGGCACCGGACGACCGGGATCGTGCCCGCAGCTGGCCGCACGCCGCATCGATGTCCCGTCCCCGCGTGTCCCGGACCGTGACGTTCGCCCCGGCCCGGGAGACTGCGTCGGCGAACTCCTGCACCGATGCGGCGTCGGGCGGAGTGTCGGCGGAGAGCGGCGTGGGGTTGAGGGGGATGATGTTGACGTGGGCCTGGAGCTCGGCGGCGATCGACGCCAGCCCCCGTGCCTGCTCGGGTGTGTCGTTGACGCCGGCGATGAGGGCCCACTCCAGGGACACTCTCCGTCCCTTGCTGCGCCGGAACTCGTCGGCCGCTGCGACGATGTCGTCGATCGGGTACCGCTTGTTGAGGGGCACGAGCCGGTCACGGAGCTCGTCGTCGGCGGCGTGGAGGCTGAGTGCGAGGCGAAGCGGCCACGGCTCCGTAGCGAGGCGGCGGATCGCCGGGGCGACCCCGACCGTCGACACGGTGATCGATCTGGCCGACATCCCCATCACGTCGACGAGACGGCGGATGGACTCGCGCACCCGGTCGTAGTTGGCCAGGGGCTCACCCATGCCCATGAACACGACGTTGCCCACCCGTGTCGGCGCGCTGGGCATCGGGTGACGCCGCAGCCACGCCGACGCGTAGGCGATCTGAGCGACGATCTCGCCGGGTTCGAGGTGGCGCTCGAACCCGAACTGGCCGGTTGCGCAGAAGCTGCACGCCATGGCGCACCCGGCCTGGCTGGAAATGCACAGCGTCGTGCGGGTCCGGTAGCCCATGAGCACCGACTCGACTGCGGCTCCGTCGCGGCACCGGAACAGCCACTTGAGGGTGCGGCCCTGATCGGCGAACTGCTCGGCCTGCACCGAGAACGGCCAGAGCTCGTCGGCGAGCCGTTCCCGAAGTGCCAGCGGCAGGTTGGTCATCTCGGCGGTGTCCAGGACGGGCGTCTCGTAGAGCCAGGCGCGCAGCTGGGCGGCGCGGAAGGCGGGCTCGCCCTCGCCGAGCAGCGCAGAGAGCTCCTCGGGGGCCGTCAGGTAGGGCATCGACTCCGGATCAGCTGCGGTCGAGACGCGATGCCTGGGCGATCCAGCCCTCTGCGACGCGCGCCGATACCCCCGCCTCGCGGGCGACCGTCTCGGGATCCGCCGCGGCGAGGTGAGCGAAGCGCACGATCCCGGCATCCGCCAGGCGGGACCGGTAGACGGGTCCGATGCCCTTGACGTCGCTCAGGTCGTCGGATTCCGAGGTGGTCGGCTCGCCGGCGACCTCGGGGGGCCGGAACGGGGACGGCTCGTCGAGAGGGATGCGTGGGGGACCGGAGATCCGGTCCTTGACCAGCCAGAGGAGGCAGGCGACCACGACTGCAGCAACGGCGGCGATGCCGCCGATTCGGCACATGCGTTTCACGAGACCTCCCCGGGGTGTTCTGGGATACGAGTGTACCGGGGCCTCAGCTGCGAATCGGGCATGGCCGGCGTTCCCGGCACGCCCGACCGGGCGGTACCATGGCGTTCCCTCGAGCGTAGGGAGGGCCCATGCGGAGGCTCCTGCCCGCATTCCTGACTGCCTGTGTGGTGCTCGGCGCGTCGTTCGCCTCTACGGCGCACGCCCAGGAGGCCTCCGGGTGCGCTGCCCGGTTCCCGGGCACTCCGTTCGGTTCGAGCGCCGACGCGGGTCCCGTGACCGTGCACGGGTCGGGGGTCAACCCGGCGCTGACGGAGCGAATCGCCGACGACCTGCGTGCCACGGCCGAGGCGGTGCAGGCCGACATCGGGGGTCTCGACGGTGTCGAGGTGTGCGCGTTCGCCGATCGCCTGCCGCTGGACCAGGCGGAATTGGGATGGCCGGAGGGCCAGTCTCTGCGCGCCGTCGCCTTCGGTGAGGAAGGGCTGGTGGTGCTG
>CAYXHU010000221.1:0-4360 GCA_964464675.1 uncultured Acidimicrobiia bacterium | reverse complement strand
CACCCGGCGCCCGGGTTCCCACGATCCCGGCGGCTTCCAGCGACCGCGCCACCGACAGCAAGAGCGCCTCGCCCCAGGCCGGTCCGATGAGCTGCAGAGAGGGCGGAGGGCTCCCCGGTGCCGCCAGGGGAAGGGCGATCGCCGGCAAGCCGGCGTGGTTGACGGGTGCGGTGAACCACGACAGGGCGGCGCGGTACTGCTCCGGCCCGGAGAGGGTCTCCACGGCGTCGGCCCCGAGCCGCTTCACGTGGACGGCGGTCGTCGGTGTGGCGAGCACGTCTGCGCCGGCCAGGGCGCGCTCCATGCCCGTGCGGACCGCGGCCCGCCATTCGAGCGCAGCCGCCACCCGCGGCGCATCCACTTCGAGGCAGCGGTCGATGCGGGCCAGGACGTCGGCGCCGTAGCGCTCCGGGTGCTCGGTGGCCCACCGGCCGTGCACCAGGGCTGCTTCCGCCGCCATCGAATCCGCCAGGAGGCCGGGCGGCGCCACCTGGGGGACCTCGACGTGGCGCACCTCTGCCCCCGACTCGGCCATGGCTTCCAGCGCTGCGGCGAACCCCCGTCCGGTCACCTCGTCGCAGGGACGGTCCACCCAGGGGTGCGGGACGGCGATCCGGAGGGTCCCCGGAGCCCGGGCCTCACCGGGAACGTCGACCGGCCGCGGCGCAGACCAGGGGTCGGCGGGGTCGTCGGCGGCGATGACCCGGTAGGTGAGGGCGGCGTCGTCGATGGTTCGGGTGATCGGCCCCACCGTGTCGATCGAGGCCACGAGCGGGAACACGCCGCAGAGCGGCACCCTGCCGTGTGTCGGCTTCAGCCCGACCAGGCCGCACAGTGCCGCCGGCACCCGCACCGATCCGCCGGTGTCGGTCCCCAGGGCGACGGGGACGATCCCGGCGGCCACGGCGGCCGCCGAGCCCCCCGAAGAGCCGCCGGCCGAGGTCGAGGGGTCCCAGGGGTTCCTCACCGGCCCCCACCAGGGGTTCTCGCTCGAGAACCCGAAGGCGAACTCATGGAGCCCGGTGCGTCCCACGATCACCGCGCCGGCGGCTTCGAGCCGCTCCACGACGGCCGCCGACCGATCGGGCACCTCCCGGTAGAACGAGGATCCGCACGTGGTGGGCAGGCCCGCCTGGTCGATGATGTCCTTGACGGCGACGGGCACGCCCGGCAAGGGTCCCCGGTGGCCGGTCTCGTCGAGAGCGGCGGCCCGGCGGCGCGCTCCGGGCTCGTCGATCAGGGTGAATGCGTTGAGGTCGGCACGTTGGTCGGCACGGAGCAGCGCGGCACCTACGATGTCGGCGGCGCTCCGCTCACCTCCCGCTACTGCGGCAGCGATCCCTGCTGCGTTCAGGAACCCGGCGTCCACGAGACCTCGCGGTCTGCGGGGAACACCGAGATCCACGGGAAGCCGGGCGGCACCGTGAGCGGCTCACCGTCCTCGGTCGTGAACGTGAACGGGTCGCCGTAGGTGGCCCTCGTCCAGGTGCCCCGTGCCACCGTTCCCTCGGTGAACACGAGCATCCATCCCGACCCGGTGGTTTCGGTGGCCGGCACGGACGAACCCCCGCTCCCGGCGGGCGGAGAGGCGGTGTACTCGGTGCCTCCGATCACCACGAGGACGTCGGTCGAGATCTGGCTACGGGCCCCCTCGGCGTCGAGCCAGTCCTGGCTGAACCCGCCCATCGACCGCAGGTAGACCCCGTCGTCGTAGGTCCAGGTGATCGTGGTGCCGGGTGCGTAACTGAGCGAGATCTCCTCGGCCGCCTCGTCGGGGAGGGATTCCCAGGGGGCGACGTCGTAGAGCGGACCCTGGAACTCGTCGGAGAACCCGCGGGCATCGGCCTGTTCCCGCAGCGCCACCGTCGACGCATACAGGTTGTGGGGCGCGGCGCGCGACGGGATGCGGAAGGTCCCCGGGCCCTCGCCGAGGATCGGGACACCGCGGCTGACGATGATCCCGGCGACCCAGTCCTGGGCGCCCGAGATCGTGAAGGTCGCCCCGAGCGGTTGGAGCAGCCCGGGATCGGTGGGCCGTCCCGAACGGATCGGTCCCAGGTACTCGCTGTCGGAGTGGTGGAAGAGGGCGATGAACCGGGTGAATCCACCCTCGACGAGCACCTCGATGACGGCGTCTGCATCGAGGATGCCGGACTGAGGGCGAGCTTGGGGGTGGTTGTCGATCTTGACCGCCATGACGCGCCGCTCGAGCAGCGTCTCGTCGGCGACCGGGAGGCCGTTGAGCGGTGAGGCGGGCCCGGTCACGCCGGCCGTCGTGGTGGTCGTCGAAGACGACGTGGTGGAAGACGAAGAGGTCGTCGCGGGCGAAGTCGTCGTCGGGTCTGCCTCTGCGCCGGTCGACGCCGATGCTGCGGAGGTGGAGGTGGCGTCGACGGCCTCGGCCTCGTCGCTTCCACTGCAGGCCGACATCACGATTGCCGCGGCGATCACGACGGACAGGGCTCGCTGCATGTCTCCACCTGGGACGGGAACGGGCCATAGCGTAGCCCCGGCCGGATGATCCGGAGGCACGCTTCTCAGCGATCACTCAGGGGTGAGATGCAGGGTTGCCCGCGTCGAACTCTCCACGGCGCGGGCCGACCAAGGGATCGGAAAGGCGTCGCCGCGCTGCCACAGGACGAGCTGATCGGTGTAGTGCCGGGAGCAGGGATTGCCCGACTGGCCGCCCGGGAGGACGAAGCGGCTCAGCTCCCAGTTCCCGACGTCCACCACCATGCGCAGCGAGGCCACGGCGAAATCCGGATTGCCGGTCGGGTCGCCGGGATCCACCGGGGCCGGATTGACCGTGTTGGCGTCACCGCCGTGGCGAATCGGTCCCAGATTGAACACCGAGTCGAGGGGCGGACGGATCCCCAGGGGATGGCGCAGCGTCAACGGCCGGACGTCGCCCCACGTCCAGCGGCGAACATCGCGACCGTGGGCGTCGCTCAGGGTGCGCACTGCGGCCCGCAGTGCCGTACGGATCGTCTCGTCCCAGCCCTCGGGGAACCAGTCGTCGGGCCGTTCCCGCAGCAGGCGGGCCAGGTGGGAGGTGCGGCGCACCAGGAACGACGTGAACGGGAGGAGCGGCGTGAACCCGGCACCGAGCGCCCACCGTGAGGCGTTCGGCGCCCGCGCCTCGGCGACCAACGAGGCGAGCTTCGAGACGAAGACCTCGAACACCGTGGCGGCCGGCGACTCGGGGGAGAGGATCCCGTCCCAGGCCCTCAGGAGGTCCACTGCGTCGCCGAGATCGCCGGCTCGTGCAGCAGCGGCGAGCACGGACTCGCGGACCTCCCGCCACGGGATGGAGACCCGATCCATCTGGAGTGCCAGGCACGCCGGCACGTCCCAGTCGTCGCGGGCCGCCAGGACCTCGGTGATCCGGGTGAGCCGGTAGCCGTCGAGGAAGTCGTGACTCAGGAACGTCCAGTCCGGTCCCGGGTGATTGTTCGCCGTCGCCACCCAGCCTTCCGGCGGATCGACCACGTGCGGCATGTCGTCGAAGGGCACCGGCTCGGGGAGCCAGCCGACCGCCGGGTCCCAGGCGGGGAGCGGGACCGCCCCGGAACCGGAGCGGCGCACCGGGGCGGTCCCGATGAGCTGCCACCCGATCGTCCCGGAGGTGTCGGCGTACACGACGTTGAGGGGCATGCCCGACCACCCGCGAAACGCGGTGCGCAGATCCTGGAACGAGCGGATCCTTCCCAGGTCGAACATGGCGCCGCCGGATCGATTCGGCTGCAGCCACGTGGCCGCCAGAGAGAGGGCGGGCAGGTCGCCGTCGAGAGCCGGGCTGATGATCGGCCCCCGGTCGGTGACCAGCACGTCGATGTGCTCCGTCTCGCCGCCGCGTACCTCGATGATCTCGCGGATCACCTCGCACGGCTCGAAGCCCTCGCCGCGGCGCACCGTCGTGCCATCGAGCTCCTCGAGGAAGAGATCCGTGGTGTCGACGTACCCGTTGGTGATTCCCCACGCGCCGTACCCGTTGTGGCCGGCGGCCACCGCAGGAGCTCCCGGGAGGGAGGCTCCCGCCACCGCCCACTCCGGCGTGTCCAGGTGGGCGAGGTACCAATGGGGCGGCAGCATCGGGGCGAGGTGTGGATCGTTGGCCAGGATCGGCCGTCCCGTGGAAGTCTTGGCGGCCGACAGGGCCCAGTTGTTCGAGCCTCCGCCGATGCCGGTCACCGCGGCCAGGGCGGACAGGTCGGCGGCGAGGGCCTCGATCGCCGCGACGGTGCTCCCCGCGGGAATCCCCACCGGCACCGTGGCCGGCATCCACTCGGGGTAGGCCGGGTCGAGGGCCGCCGCCGCCTCCGGACCATCGAGCGACACGATCAGCAGACGGGCAAGCTCA
>CAYXHU010000220.1:3242-4368 GCA_964464675.1 uncultured Acidimicrobiia bacterium | reverse complement strand
GTCTATGCCTGCGGCTATACCGCCTGCGGCAACTCGGAACGCTACCAGGACGTGTTCGATGCCTATGTCCCGTTGATCGACCGGCTGGCCCACCGGACCTGGATCTTCGACCCCGATCCGCTGTCCCTGCCGGGTGGCTGGGAGGGCGGCATCTTCCGATGGGACGGGTCGTCGTGGGCGCGGATCGACGACACCCGCCCGGTATCAGGGGCGGGTGTTCTGGCGCTTGGCGACGACGGAACCCTGTGGGTGGGCAACGTCGAAGCGCCGGGGGGCGTCCGGCGTGAGCCTCGAGGCGCGGGAGTCTCCCGGTTCGACGGGGAGCACTGGGAGGCTTTCACCGAGGAGAGCTCCGCGGTGCTGGCCGGCCACATCTCCAGCATCGACGTCCTCCCGGACGGGGCAGTGTGGGTGAGCTCCGACCTCGGTGTGGCACATTTCGATGGGGCCGTATGGGCTGAGTTCCCCGCTGCCGAGATGGGCCTTCCGGGAAGCGGATGGATCTCGCTCGACGTGGGCCCGGACGGGACGATCTGGGCCGCCACCGGGTTCGGCGCCAACGGTGGTGTCATGGTGGCGAGCTTCGACGGGGAGTCGTGGTCCACATACGGGGGCGACGAAGGCCTGCCGCCCAGGACCTCCCTCAGGTACGCCACCCCGATGGCCGGACCACACGGCGTGCTCGTCGGCACAGGAGCCGGTCTGTTCCGTCTGGCCGATGGCCGATGGTCCGCGGTGCCGCTCGTTCCGGAGCCATCGAGTGTCGGCACGGAAGAGGCCGCCGTGCCGTTCGCCGGCGTCGAGGGCATCAGATCGTCGGGCGGGTCGGTGTGGACATGGGGCGGCGATGAGATCTGGCGGCACGTGGGCGGGCGCTGGGCGCCCTTCGCCGACACGCCCGACCAGGTGATCGACGTGGCATACGCCTTCGATTCCCTGTGGGCGATCGTGTGGGACAGGGACGCGTTCAGCAGTTTCGAGCTGGTTCGCTTCGATGGTGCGCAGTGGGAGTCGGTGCCGCTCACCGAAACGCCGGACCAACTCGTGGCGGGTCTCGATGGAATGCTGTGGCTGTCGGCCGTCGTCGACGAACCCGAATACCTGAAGACGATCCGCTTCGAGTTGG
>CAYXHU010000220.1:0-3232 GCA_964464675.1 uncultured Acidimicrobiia bacterium | reverse complement strand
CGACGACGAGGCGGGACCGCGTCTACTGGGCGAGATCGCCGTGACACCAGATGGAACCCTGTGGTTCGGTGGTCTGGACCGATGGGAACCCCGCGTGGGGGGCTTCGGCCGGTACGACGGATCCACATGGGAAATGGTGCATCCCCTCGGAGGCCCCGAAGACATTCCGGCTGCGCTCGTGCAGGCGACACCCCAGGGTCGGGTGTGGGCGCTGCTGGTCGACCGGCAGGCCGCTGTGTGGTACGTCCACTTCGACGGAACCGAGTGGTCGGTCGTGGATGGCGCATCCCCCGCCGCCCTGCCCGGAGTCATGGAGGTGGACGGCGCGGGAATCTGGGTGGCGCAGGGCTGGGGCACTCTCTCAGAGGAAGGGTTCGACGGTCTCGCCCACTTCGACGGCCGGACCTGGACCCGCTACCTGGCCGGCACGCCCGTTGCCGACCTCGCCGTGTCTCCTGATGGGACCGTCTGGTATGTCACCTACGACCGGGCGCTGCGACGGCTCGATCGGTAGCCGCACGGGCAATGTCGGTGGAGGAGGCGAACGATGAGGCGAGTGTTGGCCTTGTGCCTGGTGGGTTGGCTGTTCGTGTCGTGCGGCGATCCGCCGACCACGCTCCAAGTTGGCGAGGGCCCCCTTGTCTATGTGGCGATGGGGGACTCGTTTACGTTCTGGCCCCGCGGCGACGGGGCCATCGACGGCTACGCCGACCTGCTCGAGGAGAGCCACGGCGTACCGGTCGAGATGCGGAACCACACCCGAGGCGGTCAGACGGCCGAGAACTTCGTGAGCCGGCTACGCAACGACGCCTGGTTGCGGGCCGACCTCGGCGAGGCACACGTGATCACACTCCTCGTACCCAACGACGAGTGGCAGGACCCGATCCAGACCGTGATGGGGTCGGCAGGCCGCGACCCCGCCGCCTGCGGCGGAGACGACCACCAGCAATGCCTGCGAGACATGCTCGCCACTCACAGAGACCGCATCGACGAGGTCTTCGCGGAACTGACGGCCGTCGTCGATCCGTCCGAAGTGCTGATCCGGGTCCAGGACTCCTATATGTTCCCCACCGATGGCTACACGCCCGAGACCCGGGCAATCGTGCTCGTCTACTGGGAGGAAGCCCAGACCTACCTCCGAGAAGTGGCCGGCCGTCTCGGGATTCCGGTGGCAGACGTGTTCGACGAGTTCATGGGTCCCGAAGGCACCGACAACCCGGAGGAACGGGGCCTCGTCGGTGTGGATCATCTCCACCCAACCGAGCGTGGGGCGCTGCTGATCGCCGAACTCCTGGGCGATCTGGGATACAGCCTCGCCGGCTGAGACGGTTGCTCTGCAACTCCATGGCCCCGGCACCTCGAGGTGTGATGCCGTCCCATCAGCCCACGAGGATTCGCCTGCGGCGAGTTCCTTGGCAGGTCTGCGGGAACCCTTCGCTCGGGTTCTCGTATGCTGCGCCCGGTGAGCTCCCGGCAGCCAGGTAGCCCGTCTTCCTGTAAGACTCGCGTCTATGTCTCTGTCGTATGACCGCCGCCGCCGCAGACGGCGTCGGCTGTTGATCGGTGTCGCCGTCGCCGGGGTCTTGGTGGCCGTCGCATACGGGGTCACCAGGATCCAATCGAGCGACGCGATGCGGCGCGAGTACCTGGACACCGCGCTGTCTGTGGCCAAGGGAGAAGAGGGCCTCGCCGAACGGTTCTCGTCGCTGATCATCGAACTCCAGGACACGGAGCGGACCCTGATGATCGAGACGCTCGACTACCTCGAGGAATCCGTGAACCTGCTGGTCGGGGACCTCGCCTCGGCGTCGCCGCCGGGCGGGCTGCACGAGGTCGCCGTGTACCTGGACGTGGCGACTGCTTCGTGGCGCGACGGGATCGAGCAGATCAAGGAGGCGATCATCGCCTTCGCCGAATCCGAGGGTGAGCCGGTCGACACCTTGGCACTCGATCTGGGCTTGGCCGATCTGCGGGTCGGGGATGCAACCTATCGGCGCTTCCTCGACGCGCTGGCCGCCGATGAAATCGAGCTGGGGGAGCGCGTGTTCCCCGAAGTGGGGTTCATCCCGGACGAGCAGACCGGGCTGTTCGAGCCCGACGACGTGGTGCGCCGGCTGCTGCTGAGCGAACTGCTCGGAGCAGTACGCGACCTGGCGGTCTCCGACCTCAACCTGGACCCCGGTCCGACGGGTGAGGAGGGCGGCATCCCCGTCGTGCCGTACTCCGACCAGCTCGATGCAGCGATCACCATCGCCAACCGGGGGAACGTGTTCGTCGAAGACGCCCGCGTCGTCGTGGAGGTGGTGTCCAACGAGGGGGACTACGCCGAGTTCGAGGAGACGGTGGGACCGCTGCAGCCCGGGCAGCTGACCGCGCTCCTGTTCGAGAACCTCCCGGTGGAACCCGGCAAGATCTACGAGGTGATCGTTACGCTTCCCGATGGCGACGACGACAGGACGAACGATCGGCTGTCCATCGTGTTCGTGAGGAACCCCAACTCGTGACGGCGGAAGCACTGGTCGCCCTCGGTGCCGCAGGCCTGGCTCTCGTGGCGGCTGCGGCGGCGTTCGTGCAGGTCTCCGGGATCCGCAGGAAGCTGTCGGCCGTCCCTGCAGACGGCGACGTCTTCGAGACGCTGCGGGGGCTCGACAGGGACCTGGCGTCGGTGGAGGGTGCGGTGGCCGAGATGCGGCCGGTGCTCGAGTCGGTGCGCCGCCGCCTCCCCGGGGCGATCTGCCACACCGCAGTGGTGACGTTCGACGCCCACCACGACCAGGCGGGGCGCCTGTCGCGCGCCATCGCCCTCCTCAACGAGCGTGGCGACGGCCTGGTGGTGACCCTCATGGTGGGCCGCCAGGACACGATCTTCTTCACCAAGATGATCCGGGCTTTCGAGGGGACCGAACCGTTGTCGCCTGAGGAGCAGGAAGCCGTCGACCTGGCGACGACCTCGTAGTACCTACCATTACGCCGTGATCGACGTAGCCCTGCTCCGCACCGACCCCGCAGCCCTCGAGGACTCTCTGCGCCGCCGCCACCTCGGCGTCGACGTCGCCGCGCTCGCCGAACTCGACCGGCGTCGCCGCGATGTCCGGGTGGAAGCCGAGACGATGCGGGCGCGCCAGAAGGAGTCGGGGAAGCGAATCGCCGAGCTGTCGGGCACGGACAAGGAGGAGGCGATCGCTGCCGCGGGAAGGCTCGCCGATGAATACCGCGAGGCGCTCGCCGAGGC
>CAYXHU010000219.1:0-4368 GCA_964464675.1 uncultured Acidimicrobiia bacterium | reverse complement strand
TCAGCGGGCCGGAGGTGAACCCCAACGAGATCCGCCGCCGGATGGGGATCGTCTTTCAGTCGTTCAACCTGTTCCCGCACATGCGGGTCATCGACAACGTCACGCTCGCTCCCCGCAAGGTTCACGGCGTGGAGCGCGGCGCGGCCGAACGGCGCGCCCGGGATCTCCTGGAGCGTTTCGGGTTGAGCGACAAGTCCGAGGAGTATCCGGATCGCCTCTCCGGAGGCCAGCAGCAGCGGGTGGCGATCGTTCGCGCCCTGGCCGTGGAGCCCGGGCTGATGCTGCTCGACGAGGTCACGTCGGCGCTCGATCCCGAGCTGATCGCCGAGGTGTTGAACGTGATCCGCGAGGTGAAGGCGATGGGGATGACCATGCTGATCGCCACCCACGAGATGGGATTTGCCAGGGACGTGGCCGACAGGGTGTGCTTCCTCGACGGAGGGGTGATCCTCGAGCAGGGCCCTCCGGAGCAGGTGCTCGGGGACCCGCGCGAGGCGCGCACCCGCCAGTTCCTGCAGCGGATCGTCGACGCCGGGCGTCTGTAGCTCAGGGCCGGCTGCGGCGAGAGCCGACGATCCAGGCGACCGTTCCACCGGCGGCGATGATCACCGCCACCAGCACGACGACGAAGCGTGTGGTGCCGTCGAGGAAGAGCGCCACGACCAGCAGGACGGCGGCGGTGACGATGTCCACCAGCCCGAGGGTGCGCAGGATGTGCATCGGTGGTGATCGTAGCGCTCTACTCAAGACCCACACTCTTCGTGACGAAACCAACTACGATGAGTGTTCACCTGGCCACTTCGGCCGGACTCCGTTCCCCGCCCCCAGAGCGACGCTTCGCGGTGGTGGTGCTGTGCGGGCCCGATGATCCGGGGGAAGTGGTTCGCTGGTTCGCAGACCTCGCCCCGGCCATGGAATGGGCCGGCGAGCGCTGGTACGAGGCAGACGGGGATCGCCCCTACGACGTGTGGGTTCGCTGCGAGCGTTCCGGACGGCTCCACTTCGCTCCCCGCTTGCGGATCCGGCTGGAACATGACGAGGACCTCGGGATCGAGCCGCTCCTCGAGCGACCCCCGGTTCCCTGACACCTCACACTTCTGCCCGGTGGCGCTACGCTGCCGGTCACCAGAGAAAGGAGGTGGTCCAGACGTGAACGGAAGTCTTTACAGGACCCTGGAGGTGGCCGGGCGCTGAGCGGCCACCGGAGTGGCCGCTCTCCTTCGGGACGGGTGGCGACTCCAACCCGGACCACCGGGGCTCGGGGATCCGTGGGTTGGTCCTCCCACGGCGGCGACTGCCGAAGTGTCCCCGGGCCCTCTCGCGTCTCAGGAGAGTCGCAGCCAGCGGAACTCGAGCGGTCCGATCTGGACGGTGAGCCCCGTCGGATCCACGATCAGGTCGGCGTCCCCAGCCTCGACCCTGCCTGCCAGCGAGGGGAGATGGACCGCCTGGGGATGCTCGGACACGTTGACGGCGACGAGGGTCGCCCGGCTCCCCATCCCGCGCACGAAGGCGAGCACCGCATCGTTGTCGTGCTCGAGGATCTCGAAGGTTCCCCGTCCCATCTCGGGATGCTCCCTGCGGACGGCCAGCATGCTCCTGACCCAGTTGAGCAATGAGCCCGGGTCGGCGCGTTGGGCGGCGACGTTCGCCTGCTCGGGCCGGTAGGCCTCGGCGGCGACGATCGGGGGGTACACCGCCGCCGCGTCGACCCCGGAACCGGTGAACCCGGCGTGCAGCGACCCGTCCCACTGCATCGGGGTCCGCACTCCGTCACGATCGGGGAGCGAGATGTCGTCGCCCATGCCGATCTCGTCGCCGTAGTAGAGGATCGGGCTCCCCGGCAGGGAGAAGAGCAGGCCGTGGAGCAGCTCCAGAGCGCGGCGATCGTTCCCGACCAAGGGGGTCAGGCGCCGCCGGATCCCAAGGTTGAGGCGTGACGCCGGTTCGGGGGCGTACACGTCCCACATGAACTCGCGGTCCTCGTCGGTCACCATCTCCAGCGTCAACTCGTCGTGGTTGCGCAGGAAGATCCCCCACTGGCAGGTCTCCGGGATCGGCGGCGTGTCCCGGAGGATGGCTGTGAGGTCGGCGCCGTTCTTGCGGGCGAGAGCCATGAACAGCCGGGGCATCACCGGGAAATGGAAGTTCATGTGGCACTCGTCGCCGTCGCCGAAGTAGGCGGCGGCGTCGATCGGCCACTGGTTGGCCTCGGCCAGCAGCACCCGATCGCCGCCGTACTCCTCGTCGATCGTCCGGCGGACCCGCTTCAGGTAGGCGTGGGTCTCCGGCAGGTTCTCGCAGTTCGTGCCGTCTCGCTCGTACAGGTACGGCACCGCGTCGAGGCGGAACCCGTCGAATCCCAGGTCGAGCCAGAACCGCATGACGTCGAGCACCGCCTCGCCCACTTCGGGGTTGTCGTAGTTGAGGTCCGGCTGGTGGTGGTAGAAGCGATGCCAGTAGTTGGCCTCTGCGACCGGATCCCAGGTCCAGTTCGAGGCCTCGTAGTCGAGGAAGATGATCCTCGCCTCCGGGTACCGGGAGCCGGTCTCGTCCCACACGTACCAGTTCCGCATGGGGGAGCCCGGCATGCGGGCCTCTCGGAACCAGGGGTGGGCGTCGGAGGTGTGGTTGATCGGGAGGTCGGCGATCACACGCAGACCACGGCGATGGCCCGCATCGAGCAGTTGGGCCATGTCCTCCACCGTCCCGAGATCGGGGTGGACCGACAGGTAGTCGCTCACGTCGTACCCGCCGTCGCGCAGCGGCGAGTCGAAGAACGGGGGAAGCCAGATGCAGTCGACTCCCAGCCACTCGAGATACTCGAGGCGCTCGATGATCCCCGCGAGGTCCCCTACGCCGTCCCCGTTGGAATCACGAAAGGCGCGGGGAAGCAGCTCGTAGAAGGTCGCCGTCCGGTACCACGGGTTCGGTGGCATGGCGGCCGAATCTACCCGATCGGTCGACGATCAGATCGCAGAGCGAGTCGAGGAGCTTGGCGACCTGGCCCCGGTGCCGTTCGTCGGTGAGCCGGAGGTCGTCGTCGAACTTGGACGATGCCCCGTCCACCATCACCTGTGGTGAACCCACGAGCCGAACGTCGTTGTGGAGGAGGATCTCCCGCAGGTGGAGTTGCGACCGGAGCGTGCCGAAGCGGCCGCCGGCTCCGAGGATCGCCGCCGGCTTGCCCTGGAGCGGCGACTCGCTGCCGCCGCGCGACGCCCAGTCGACGGCGTTCTTGAGGGCGGCGGTCACCGAGAAGTTGTATTCCGGCGTGGCGATGAGGAGGCCGTCGGATCGGGCGATGGCCTCTCGGAGCGCGGCCACCTGCTCGGGGTATCCCCGGGCCGCCTCCTCGTCGGCGTCGTAGAGCGGGATCCCTTTGAGGTCGAACACTTCCACGCACACGTTGGGGGGCGCCAGTTCGGCGGCGGCTCGCAGGAGCGCGGTGTTGAAGGAGCGGCTCCTCAGGCTCCCGGAAATGCCGAGGATGCGGAGGTCATCATTAGTACTAAACATGGCATCAGGTGCAACACCCCGCTTCGCCCGGACATTCCGTCAGCGTGCCGGCGCGAACCGGGCGATCACCCGGTAGAGCGGGGTGCCGTCGGCATCGACGAGCGGCTCGCCGTGGCGCTCCAAGCCGTACCGGAAGCAGAACCCGTACGCGGCCGCCGGGGCGATACCCCAGACGATGCGGGCCCCCATGGCCGCAGCGTGGTCGAGCAGCCGGTCCAGCAGGAGCCCCCCCAGGCCGTAGCCGCGGTGCCCGTGCTCGACGGCGAGTCCCCGGATGCGCCACTCGTCCGGTCCCGGCTCCACCGGCAGCGGCTCCGGGACGAGGGAGGCGACGCCCACCATCTCGCGGTCCCGGTACCCGGCCAGGTGCAGGGCCTCCGGGTCGTCGTCGCCCGGGTACTCCGAGACGAACGGCTCATCGGGCGCATGGAGCAGTGCCCGGCGCAGCATCCG
This sequence comes from uncultured Acidimicrobiia bacterium, assembly GCA_964464675.1. Taxonomy (GTDB): domain Bacteria; phylum Actinomycetota; class Acidimicrobiia; order Spongiisociales; family UBA11373; genus CAYXHU01. Next base: position 396 of record CAYXHU010000219.1, on the reverse strand, counting down.
GACCTCGCCCACCGGGATCGCCCGCACGTCGTACTCTGCCACGGCACCAGCGTATCGCCGTATCCTCCTGGGGCGTGGACTTCGCCGATCTGATCTCCTCGTCGCCGCCCGTGCCGTGGGAAGGCAGGCTCCCCTGGGATGAGCCCGGCTTCTCGAGGCGAATGCTCGGGGAACACCTCTCCCAGGAGCACGACCTCGCGTCGCGCCGTGCCGACCGCATCGATGCACACGTCGCCTGGCTGGACGGGATGCTGGACCGGCCCGGACGGGTGCTGGACCTCACCTGCGGGCCCGGGCTCTACGCGGCACGTCTGGCCGCGCTCGGCCATCGGTGTCTCGGCATCGACTTCTCTCCTGCTGCGGTCGAGCACGCCGAATCCGAGGCCCGCCGGCTGG
>CAYXHU010000218.1:0-4372 GCA_964464675.1 uncultured Acidimicrobiia bacterium | reverse complement strand
TGGTGGTCGTGTTCTCCTCCGGCGAGCCCTCGGTCGCCGCCCGGCTCCTGCTGCGGCTCGGCGCACAGGCCGAGCTGCTCGGGGGACCGGAGGTCGCCGCCGCCCTCGACCGCCTCCGGACGAGCATCATCGCCCGTTATCGGTGACTAGATGGGAAATGGTCATTGAGCCTCCCTCAGGTCGCGCCGATGAGCCCACGACGCACCAAACAGCGACCGGGAGACCTTGCTCGATGACCACGATCCGCACTTCCTGCAGCCTCTGCGGCGACGTGGAGCTGGTTCCCGGAGACCTCAGCCTCGAACTGTTCGCATCCTCGGGAACGGGAAGCTACGTGTTCTGCTGCCCGCACTGTGAGGAGATGCAGCGCAGGCCGGCGAGCCATCGGGTGGTGAGCATCCTGCTGGCGACCGGCGTGACCTACCAGGTGCTCGACGAGGGACCGGACGGTCCGATCACCGAGTCCGAGATCGCCACGTTCTCCGCCTCGCTCGAGCACGGCGAGTGGGAGCACGAGCTGCGCCGCTGAGCGGCGCAGCCACACGAGCAGGGGGTCTCCGGGCTCTACCATTGCCCGGTGTTCAGTGTCAGCCCGGCCGAGTTGGTGACCATTGCGGTCGTCGCTCTCGTCGTCTTCGGGCCCAGACGGCTCCCCGAGATCGCCAGGAAGGCCGGCGGCCTCGTGCGCGAGCTCAGTACCGCCGCCCATGAGCTGAGAGCCGGCATCGAGGCCGAGTACGAAGAGACGCTCGGCCCTCTCGACGAGGCGCGTCGCGCCGTGCGCACCGCTCTCGACGACGCGCCGCCGGAAGATGCAGGCCGAGCCCCGGGCGGGAACGGCCCGGGCGAGGCTCCCCCCGAGCCGCAGTGACTGCGACCCAGCCCCTGATGGGGCACCTGGAGGAACTGCGCGGGCGGATCGTCAAGGCCGGGATCGCGGTGGCCGCCGGGGCCGTCGTGGTGTTCGTGTTCCGGGATCGGGTGTTCGACCTGATCGTGGCTCCGTACGAAGCAGTCGCCGAGGACCGCAACCTGGCGTTCTTCCGGCCGACCGAGGCGTTCTCGCTCTTCATGCGCCTGTCTCTCTTCGGGGGTCTGGTCCTCGCCAGCCCGGTCGTGATCTATCAGACCTGGGCGTTCGTGGCCCCTGCGCTCACAGGACGCGAGAAGCGGCGGGTCATCCCCATCGTGGCCGCGCTCGTCCTCCTGTTCCTCGGGGGGATCGCCTTCGGGTACTGGTCGCTGGAGCGGGGGCTCGGGTTCCTGATCGACTTCGGGGAGGGACGCCTCGACCCGACCATCGGGGGCAACTACTACCTGACGTTCGCGCTTCGGTTCCTGCTGGTCTTCGGGATCGCCTTCGAGTTCCCGGTGTTCCTGTTCGCAGCGGCGGCCGTCGGGGTCGTCGGGTGGCGTTCCCTGGCGTCGGGGCGGCGCTGGGCGGTGCTCATCATCGTGACGGTCGGTGCCGTCGTGACGCCATCGGGCGACCCGCTCACCCTGCTGCTGCTGTCGGTACCGCTCTACCTGCTGTACGAGATCGACATCTGGCTCATCAGGTTCGTCCTGAGGCGATGAGCGGCGCCGTCTCTTTCCTGCACTCCCTGCCGTTCGAGCCGGACGGCTTCCAGGCCGAGGCGGCCGGCGCCATCGACCGCGGGGAAACGGTCGTGGTGACCGCGCCGACCGGCTCCGGGAAGACGGCCGTCGCCGAGGCCGCCATCGCTCGTGCCCTGAGCTCCGGGGCACGGGCCGTCTACACGACCCCCCTGAAGGCGCTTTCGAACCAGAAGTTCTCGGACTTCCGGGCCGCGCACGGTGAGAACCGCGTCGGACTGCTGACCGGCGACAACTCGATCAACGGCACCGCGCCCATCGTGGTGATGACGACCGAGGTCCTCCGCAACATGATGTATGCCGAGAGCCCCGATCTCGCCGACGTTGGGACGGTCGTGCTCGACGAGGTCCACTACCTGCAGGACCCGGTGCGCGGGCCCGTCTGGGAGGAGATCATCGTCCACCTGGACCGGAGCATCCCCCTCGTCTGCCTGTCGGCGACCGTCGCCAACCCGGGAGAGCTGGCCGACTGGATCCGCAGCCGGCGCGGCCCGACTCACCTCGTCGTCGAGCGGGAACGACCCGTGCCGCTCGAGTCGACCTACCTGGTCAGGGACCGGTGGGAGAGCGGTGCCCTGCGCCTCATGCCGATCTTCGAGGGCACCACCGCGAGGCCCAACGGCCGGCTCGTGCGCATGCTTCGTCCGCCCCGCAGACGGCCCGGGCGGATGGGTCCTGCGGGGCCGGGCCGCAGGTACACCACGCCCCGCCGCTTCGAGACCGCCGAGTTCCTGGCCGGCAGGGGCATGCTGCCCGCCATCTACTTCATCTTCTCCCGGCGCGGCTGTGAGCAGGCCGCGGCCACCATGGTGGAACGCGGGCTGCGCCTGACCGATCGGGAGGAGGCGAACGAGATCAGGGCGGAGGCCGCCGAGCGCACCGCCCACCTGTCCCCGAGCGATCTCCACGTGCTCGCCTACGACCGCTGGCTCGCCGGGCTCGAGGCGGGGATCGCACCTCATCACGCAGGCATGGTGCCGGCGTTCAAGGAGACGGTGGAACGCTTGTTCTCCCGGGGGCTCGTCAAGCTGGTCTTCGCCACCGAGACGCTCGCACTGGGGATCAACATGCCCGCAAAGACCGTCGTGCTGGAACATCTCTCCAAGTTCACCGGCGAGTCGCACGAGCTCCTGCTGCCCGGCGACTACACGCAGCTGACCGGGAGGGCAGGACGGCGCGGGATCGACGAGTCCGGGACCGCTGTGGTCCTCCACTCGCCCTACGTTCCCGTCGATCGGGTCTCCGCGATCGCCGCGGCGGGGAGCCACCCCCTCACCTCCAGCTTCCGGCCCACCTACAACATGGCGGTGAACCTGGTGGCCCGCTACGAGCGATCGACCGCCGAGGAGCTGCTCGACGCCTCCTTCGCCCAGTATCGGGCCCGACGAACCCGCACGGAGCTGGCCGAGACGCTCGCCGAGGAACTCGCCCGACTCGACGTGGAGAGGGAGCGGGCCCGCTGCGAGCACGGCGACGTCGCCGGCGCGCTGGACGCAGACAAGGCGGGGGGCGCGCTCCTCGAGTTCATCTCCGCGACGTCGGCAGGCGACGTGCTCGAGTGGGTCGAGCGAGGCCGCTCTCGCCGCAACGTCGTCGTCGCACGCGGGCACGGGGCACGGCCCAGGCTCCTGTGCGTCGGCGACGACGGCGAACTGCGCCGCCTCGCCCCCGAGCGGCTGCCCGACGACGTCGTGCGTCTCGGCAGGCTGGACCTCCCTGCGCCGTATCGCCCCCGCGAGGTCGCCTACCGGCAGCAGGTGGCCGCCCGGCTCGCCTCGTGGCGGCCGGAGCGGGACCCGGAACGGCCGGCCCCGGCCGTCGACGGGGCGACCCCGTGCCCGCGATGGAGCGAGCACCTCGAAGCCGCCCGCCGGGCCGGGCGCCTGGAGCGGCGCGTCGAGTCGCTTCGTCGCCGTCTCGGTGCAGAGGCTCCGGGCCTGGTGCCCCGCCTGCGGGCGATCCTGCGGCTGCTCCAGGGCTGGGGGTACACGCGGGATTGGGCGCTGACCGCACGGGGGGAACGCCTGAGGGTGATCTACAACGAACTCGACCTCCTGCTCGCCGAGACCATCGAGTCGGGGGGCTTCGACGGGCTCGAGGTCCCCGAGGTCGCGGCCCTTGCGTCGGCGTTCGCCTTCACCCCGCGAGGCGGAGCAGAAGGAGGACGATGGCCGACGAGTGTCCTCGCCGAGCGGGCCGATCGGGTGGCCGCCACCTGGATGCGCTTGACTGCAGAAGAGCGGAAGCTGGGGATCCCCCAGACCCGTCAGCCCGAGGCCGGTTTCGCGGAACGGGCATACCGCTGGGCCGCCGGCAGTTCGCTCGAGGAAATGTTCGGGGACGACGAGGAGGGAGTCGGGGACTTCGTGCGGACGTGTCGTCAGACCATCGACCTGCTGAGGCAGATCCGTGACGCGGTTCCGGACCTGAGCGTGGCGGCCGGCCGGGCCGCGCTCGCCCTCGATAGGGGGGTCGTGGCCGCCGCGGGGGCGGTATGACCTGGTACGCCGTCGTCAACCCGTCCGCCGGACGGCGCATGGGCGCCGACGCCCGGGTGCGGGCCGCACTCGGAGGTCACGGCGTGTCCGCCGAGATCGGCGTATCTCGCACCGCCGAGCACGTCGCGGAACTCGTCGCGGACGCCGTAGCGGCCGGCCACGAGCGGTTCGTGGCGGTCGGGGGCGACGGCACGGCGAGCCTCGTCGTCGACGCGCTGCTGCGCCATGCCTGGGCCGTTCCTCCGATCCTGGCGATC
>CAYXHU010000217.1:0-4373 GCA_964464675.1 uncultured Acidimicrobiia bacterium | reverse complement strand
CACGTCGGCGTCCTGGAGCAGTGCCAGGGCGCGTTCCCGGACTCCGGCGGGCACGTCGGAGCGCCGCAGCGTGGCGACTTCGACCTCGGCGCCGGGGAGACTGGTGTGGAAGTAGTCGAGGGCTCGCCAGGTGAGCTCGTCGGCGTTCTCCTGGAAGCCGTACGGGGTGTCGAGTATGGCCACCTTGGGCCGCCCGTCGAATCGCTCGAAGACGCGCCGGTGCACCGGGACCATGGTGGGCCCGGTCTCGCCGGACCCCATGACGGTGAGGAGACGGGTCATCGACCTCGGCGTGCTGGTAGAGGGATTGTGGTCGCCGAACGGCCACTACGGGAGCTCGGAGACCCGGCGATGTGGCACGGCCTGCCGGCGGCGCCCCCGGCAGGATTCGAACCTGCGACACACGGTTTAGGAAACCGTTGCTCTATCCCCTGAGCTACGGGGGCGGATCGTGCGAAATGGTAGCCCCGCCTGGGTCAGGTCCTTCGGCGATCGACGGGGATGCTGTTTGATGCCCGTGCGAAGCTCCGTCAATATGTGCTACAATGTAGCACATGTCTGAGATCGGGATTCGAGCCCTCAAGCAGAACGCCTCAGCGGTGGTCGCAGAAGCCGCCTCTGGAGAATCGGTGACCATCACCGATCGGGGGCGGCCCGTCGCCCAAATGCTCCCGATCCAATCGAGCCGTCTCGAGACGCTCATCGGATCAGGTCGGGCCCGACCCGCATTGCGCTCGCTGAGTGACCTGTCTCCGCCGGCGCGGCGGCGACGCGGCCGTCCCCCGCTGTCGGAAGAACTGGCGGAGATGCGCCGGACCGAGCGCGCCTGACCGTGTACTACCTCGACACCTCCGCCGCCGTGAAACTCGTCGTCGTCGAGAGAGGCTCAAAGGCGCTACAGCAATGGCTGGCGCCCCGCGACGGGCAGATCGTCTCCAGCGACCTGCTCCGCACCGAATTGCTCAGAGCCACCCGCAGAGCCGCACCCGAGCAGATGGTCCGGGCACGGGCAGTGCTCGACTCGCTGATCCTCCTCAAGATGACCACATCGGTGTTCGAGCGGGCCGCCACCCTCCAACCCGAGGCGCTGCGCAGCCTCGACTCTCTCCACCTCGCCGCCGCCATGGAACTCGAGGACGAGCTCGAAGGGATCATCACCTACGACCGGCAGCAGGCGGCCGGCTCCCGGGGGCTCGGCATCGAGGTGATCGCACCCGCCTGACGACGGCCGGTCGTTGGGCCGTTCTACCCGTTCACCGAGACCGTGATCGTGAAGGTGTCGATGGGTTCGGCGTCCTCCTCCCACGGACGCAGGTAGCCGAGCACGAGGTCTGCCGTGCCGATTCCGGTGGGTGCGAACGTGAGGGTGGTGATCCCGCCCGAGCCGTCTGCGTTGCTGTCCGGCCGATGGCGCTGCGAGACCAACTCGAGCACCCCCGGTTCGAGCACCACCCACTCGTAGCCGGTGGTCGGGTTCGCCTCGAGGCGCACCTGCAGGGTCTCACCGACGCCCATCTCCACCGTCGAGCCCCCGGAGCCGGCATCGACCTTCCGGACGTCGTCGTCGCCGCAGCCCGCCGCAAAGAGCGCCAGGAGGATCAGTGCGGTCGCGGCTCTGCGGTGAAGCATGTCGGGCTCCCCTTCCTCTTGTTCGTGAGTGCCCCGGCTCGGCAGTGGCCGCCGGTGTGCACCGACCCTACGTGCCGACTCCGAGTGCTTCTCGGATCTGGTCGAGGTGGCCGTCGTCGTGGATGCGGCCCTCGACCAGCCCGTAGGCGAGCCGCCAGTAGCTCCCCTTGCGGGCCACGAACTCGTCGGGCAAGGCTGCCAGCATCGTCCAGGTCTCGGCACGGCTGCGCCGCAACTCCTCCATCAGGCCCCAGGTGTGCGGGTGCACTGCCAGCAGCCCGACGTGGGCGATATCGAGGTTGCCCGGCCAGTCGTCGGTCCAGTCCTCCATGCCTCCGACCAGTTGGGTGATCCACCGTTGGATGGCCCGCTCGGAGGTGATGAGGTGGCAGAGCACCTCCCGGGCGCTCCACTCGCCCTCGGCCGGCCGGCGTCCGGCTTCCTCGTCGCTCACCCCGTCGAGCATGGCGGTGAGCCTGTTGAGGAAGTCCGCACCGGCGGCCCGCACCACCTCGGAGAGGGCGGCCGGGGTGGCGGGCGGCTCCTCGATGGGGCGTGCCGACAGGGTCATGATCGTGCTCGCCTCCTCGCCGTCCCGGCAGTAGGCGACATCCACCTCGTCTCCGGCGAACAGGCCGCTCACCGCCGCCTGCAGGCCCGCCCAGTCCGGCGTCTCCACCCCGGCGACCCGGACGACGACGTCGCCTTCGCGCAGCCCGGCCGCCTCGGCGCCCATCCCCTCGACCACGCCGCTCAGCAGGATCCCGCGCGACACGGGGACGCCGAGCCGGGCCGCCGCTTCGGGGGTCAGCGCGTCGGGCAGGATGCCGAGCATCGGCCGGCGGGTGAACCGCAGGTCGCGGCCGGTCTCCAGGACCGACTTGAGGTTCTCCAGGCCGAGCCTCCAGCCCTCCTCGATCGACGAGGCGGCGTCGGCCCACTTCTTCCCGGCGCCCACGCCCTTGTGCTCGACTTCTACCAGGCTTCCCTCACCGTCCGGTGAGATGGCGACCTTCACCCGCGTCTGCATCGGGTCCCCTTTGCCCTGCCAGGTGAACGAGACCTTCTCGCCGGGAAGCAGCTTCGTGAAGTCCCCGGTGGCGTGGTAGCCGGTCGCCCACCACAGGTGGATGCGCCCGTCGGGGTGCGGGGAAACCATGGCGGCGTCGCACAGCCACTCCCGCAGGGCCGTCGCGTTCGTGAACGCACGGAACACCTGGTCGGGGGCGGCCTCGATCTGCTGTTCGAGCTTGATGGTGGTGCGACCCATGATCCTCTCCCGCGGCGGCTCTGCGCCGCCCGGGACGGACGGCGCCCGATCATGCTATCTGCCGCTCCGGAAGGGTTCGCCGCGACGCAACGACCCCGGGCGCTCCGGCGGAGGGCTCATGCCGGGAACAGGAACTCGAGCACCTCGTCGGTGAGGCCGCGCCACTGGCCCCAGGTGTGGCCTTCGGGCGACTCCAGGTAGAGGTAGTCGAAGCCGATGGCGTCGAACGTCTCGGCGAGCCAGGACAGGTCTCCGACGTCCCACTCCGGGATGCCCGTAGTGAAGGCGATCCGCAAGCCCTCGACCGGGCAACCTCCGGCGCCGCAGGCGGCCAGGCTCTCGTCGAGGAGCATCCCCATCTCCTGCATCGCCGCGATGCGCGCCGGGTCGCCGAGCGCCTCGGGTGCCTCGAGCACCCACAGCGCCGGGGAGAACATGACCAGGTTGCCGAACGTCTCCGGCTGCAGGTTGGCGGCGAAGGCGGCGAACGCACCGCCGTAGGACGTGCCGACGACGGCGCGGCGCTCGGGGGCCGGGTCGCTTGGATAGCTCTCGTCCACCCAGGGGACGAGCTCCTCGGCGAAGAACCGGGCGAAGTCGGCCGGGCGTTCCAGGAACTCGGCCTCTCTGCGGTTCTCGGTGCGGTCCGGGTCCCAGGCGTCGGCGAACACGGCCATCACCGACTCGATGCGGCCGGCGGCGATCAGGCTGTCGAGCACCACGGTCGTGGCCCCCATCTCCGGGTCCCAGAAGTCGCTCCCGTCGGTGACGTAGAGCACGGGGAAACGGTCGCCTTCCCCTGCACCGGCCGGGAGGTACACCCTCACGTCGATGGGGTAGCCCATCACCTCGCTCTCGAAGGGGATGTCCTCGGTGAACGTTCCCATCGGAACGCCGGGCTCGATCTCGCCGAAGTCGGTCGTGGCGAACTCGGGCATCGTGAGCACCGAGTTCGGCCCGAACCCGCCCATCTGGGTCGCCGGGTTGGCCGGGTCGAGGATCCACTCGTCGCCGTCTATCACCACCTTGTACTCGACGCGGGCGTCGGCGGGCAGCAGCGCGTCTGCAGCCCACAGGCCGGTGTCCCCGATCCGGCGGCCCAACAGTCCCCAGGACCACCCCGTGAACTCCCCCTGCCACTCGACGCGGCCCGCCTCGCCCCGGTAGAGGAACACCACGTGCTCGCCGTCGGCGAATGGGATGCGGCCCTCGAGCAGTGCCCACAGCTCGTCTGCCGCTGCATCGGCCTCCGGTGCGGGAAGCCTGGCGATGTCGGCGAGCAGCCTGTCGAGCTCGTCGGCGGTCTCCGGGAGGGCGATCGGGGTGGTGATCGGTGACGTCGTCGTCGTGGTGGCTGCCGTCGTCGTCGTGGTGGCGGCGGTGGTCGTCGCCGGCGGCACTGTTGTGGTGTCGGTGGCAGTCGTTGTGGGAGCCGCGTCCGAGCTGCACGAGGCGGCCGCCAGGGTCGCCGCGG
>CAYXHU010000216.1:0-4380 GCA_964464675.1 uncultured Acidimicrobiia bacterium | reverse complement strand
ACGCTCGACGGGATGCCCGATCGCGTCCAGCATGCGGCGGATCTCCCGCTTGCGTCCCTCCCCCATGACGATCTCCACGAGGCTCTGGGCACCGTGCCGGTCGATCAGCCGCGCGGCGCGCGCTGCGGCCGGACCGTCCTCGAGCACGACGCCCTCGCAGAGCGCACGAAGCGACGCTGAGCCCGGATGGCCGCCCACCAGCGCCAGGTACGTCTTCGGCACGCCGAACGACGGATGCGTGACCGCGTTGGCCAGATCGCCGTCGTTGGTGAGCAGGATGAGGCCCTCCGAGTCGGCGTCGAGCCGGCCCACCGGATACACGCGGGTGCCGGCGGGGACCAGCTCGACCACGGTGGTGCGCCCCTGCGGGTCGTCGGCGGTCGACACCACACCCTGGGGCTTGTTGAGGAGGTAGTAGACGAGGCCCGGACGCACCGGCAGAGGGACGCCGTCCACGGCGACCCGAGCCGACTCGGGATCGACCTTCTGTCCGAGGTGAGCGGGAGCGCCGTCGACCGTGACCCTGCCCGCACGCACCAGCTCTTCGGTGGCCCGGCGGGAGCACAGCCCCGAGTGGGCGATCAGCTTCTGGAGTCGCTCGATGGCTCCTCCGGCCTCATCGGTCGCTCGAGGTCGTCGACGACGCTCGCCGGCGGCACGTGATCCCCCAGCGGGGGGAGCTCGCCCAGGGAACGCAGGCCGAGCTTCTCGAGGAATAGGTCCGTCGTGCAGTACAGGATCGCCTGCCCCGGGCCCGGGGCGTGACCGGCGACGTCGATGAGGCCGCGTCGCTCCAGGGTGCCGAGGGCGTGCTCGGAATCCACCCCCCGGATCTCGGAGACCTGCGCTCTCGACACCGGCTGGCGGTAGGCGACCACAGCGAGGGTTTCCAGGGCGGCCTTGGAGAGGCGGGTCGCCGTGGCCGATGTCGCAAATCGCTCCAGGTGCGGCCGCAGGTCGGGGTGCGTGTAGAGCCGCCATCCCCCGCCTCGCTCCCGCACAACGAGGCCGCTGTGCCGCTGGTCGAGGCGTTCCGACAGTTCCTCGAGTGCTTCTCGAACTCCGTCCACGGGCAGCTCGAGCACCTCTGCCAGTTCGCCGAGGGGCACGGGCCGTTCGGCCACGAAGAGGATCGCCTCGAGGGCGGGCACCGGGTCGGTCATCGGTCCCACTCGCTGGAGAACAGCGCCTCGTCGGCGCCTGGGACGCTCTCCAGGACGATGGGACCACCCAGGTCGTCTTGACGGGCCCGCACCAAACCCCACCTGGCCAGCTCCAGGATCGCCAGGAAGTAGGCGACGACCTCCACCGGCCGCGACACGTGGGCGACCAGGGCGTCGAAGTCTGCTTGCATCTCGGTGCCGAGCCGCCGGCGCAGGTCGCCGATGGCTTCGGCCACCGACGGCAGATCGAGGTCGAGATGGTCGAGGTCGGGGTCGCGGCGCCGCTCCAACACGCGCCCGGCGAGCGCTGCCAGGCCTTCCGCTGAGATGGTCACCCGCAGTTCCGGAGGGCGCGGCCGGATGCCGGGATCGAGCCCCGCCTCCCGGCTGACGAAGCGGCCCGCCCCCTCCATCCGGTGCGCGATGACCGCGGCCACGTCCTTGTAGGTGAGGCATGCGAGCAGCCGCGACAGCAATCGGTCTCGCTCCTGAGCGAGAGCGAGTTCCTCGTCGAGGTCCGGTTCGGCGTCCTCGGGGAGCAGACGGCGGGCCTTGAGCTGGATCAGGGTCGCGGCGATGAGCAGGAACTCGCTCGTGATCTCCAGGTCGAGCTCGCGGGCCATCTCCAGGTACCGGAGGTACTCGGCGACCAACTCGCCGAGGCTCACCTCGGCGATGTCGAGGCGCCGGGCCGTGACCAGCTGCAGCAGCAGGTCGAGCGGCCCGTCGAAAGTGTGGGTGGAGACCTCGTAGCTCATCGGACGCCCACATCGTATTGGCACGAAGCGCAGACGAGCGGTTTCACCCTCGGTCGGCCCGGGTGAGGGCGTCCCAGTCCTCCGGTGACACCCCCGCAGGGGCCGGGCCGTGGTGCCCTCCAGCGAAGGCGACGACGAGCGGATCGGACCCGGCGGCGGTCAGGTCTGCGGCACCGAGTTCCCCGTGGCGCAGGTAGACGCCGAGGCGCCCGGGGCCCGGGAGCCGCAGCAGGGCGATCAGCGTTGCCGCGGTGCGGGCGACGACTCCGATGGGAGCACGCCGCTTGCCGACGTCGTGTAGCAGCGCGGCGCGGGCCAGATCGGGTCGGCCGGGCCGGGCTCGTTCGATCCGCCGTAGGCACGCCACCGCGTGTGCCTGGTCGCACGGGGCCTGGTCCCAGAACAGCCCCGCCTCGGCCGCCGTGAGGAGCCCGGCGAGGTGTGCCTGGTCGCGCGGGCCGGGACGCCGCGCCGCGAGTACCTCGAAGAACCGCCGGACGAGATGGGCGATGCTGCCCATTCACACCACCAGCCTGACCGTCCAGCCGATCACGTCCGCCATGAACCCGAGGGAGCCCTCGAACACGAAGATCAGCAGCAGCAGGACGACGAAGCCGTACTGGGATGCCTGCGCCCACAGCGCTCGGCCGCGAGGCGGCAGCACGAGGGGCACCAGCCGGGATCCGTCCAGCGGCGGGATCGGGAGCATGTTGAACACGGCGAGCGCGGCGTTGAGCACCATCGCCCCGAACGCCAGGCGGACGGCCAACGAGTCGCCGGTGAGGCCGATTCCGAGCGAGGACACCAGCAACACCCCGCGGTGCCCTCCGGCCTGTAGATCCACGAATGGCCCCAATCTGGCGATCAGCAGTGCCAGCGCCAGGTTGGTCGCCGGGCCGGCGAGGGCGACGAGCGCCATGGTGCCCGTGGGGCGGGCGAAGTTGGCCGGCTGCACCGGGACCGGCTTGGCCCACCCGAAGACGGTCTGGCCGGACAGGGCCAGGAGGCCGGGCACGACCAGCGAGCCCATCGGGTCCACGTGCCTGACCGGGTTGAGCGTGAGCCGGCCGGCCATGCGTGCCGTGGGGTCTCCGAATCGCTCCGCGACCCAGCCGTGGGCGAGCTCGTGGAGCACGATGCTCGGAATCAGGATCGCCAGGAACGCCAGCGCGTCGACGAAGGCGTTGTCGTGGATCACCGCCGGGTCAGGCGGTCTGCTTGGCCTTGCAGTCCACGCACAGCGTCGATTCCGGCCGGAACTCGAGGCGGGCGGCACCGATCTCCTCGCCGCACCGGGCACACACGCCGTACTTGCCCTCGGCGATGCGCTCGAGGGCGCGATCCACGCCTGCGAGCGTGGTCTTCAGGGAGTCGACGAGGCCGAGCACCTCGGTGCGTTCCGCGGTCGCGGCCGCTGAGTCGGCGAACCCGTCGCCGAAATCCACGTCCCCGGTGAGCTCGCCCTCCTCGTTGGCGCCCAGCTCGACGAGCTGGTGGACGAGGCGCGTCCGCTCCTCCCGCAAGCGGGATTCGGCATCTTCGATGAATGCTGCGTCGATGGACACGTCGTCAGCCTCGGGGGTGGGAAGCCGCGTACACCTCGAGCAGGTGTCGAGGAGACACGCGGGTGTAGACCTGGGTGGTCGAGATACTAGCGTGGCCGAGCAGTTCTTGGACGGTTCTCAGGTCGGCTCCGCCTTCCACCATGTGGGTGGCCGTCGAGTGCCTCAGCACGTGCGGGGACACCCGATCGGGTGTGATGCCGGCACGCCGGGCCTGCCGCTTGAGGATCTCCCAGACCCCGCCGCGCGACAGCCGGCGGCCCCGCAGGTTGAGGAACACGGCCCCGTCGTCTGCCCCGGTCCGCCGGAGCGCGAGCCGGTCGGGCAGGTAGGCGCGCAGTGCCGCGCGGGCATGGCGTCCGACCGGCACGAACCGTTGCTTGCCGCCCTTTCCCGTCAGCAGCGCGGTGCCTTCTTCGATGTCGAGGTCGTGCTGGTCGAGCGCCACGACCTCGGCGACCCTCGCACCCGTCGCGTAGAGGAACTCGAGCAGGGCGCGGTCCCGTCGTCCGCCCACGGTGGAAGGATCGGGAGCGTCGAGGAGGCGGGCCACGTCGTCGACGCCGAGTGCCTTCGGAAGCGCCCGACCCCGCCGGGGGCTCTCCAGGAGCTGGGTCGGGTCTGCGGCGGCCAGGTCCTCTCGCACCAGGAACCGGTGGAACCCTCGCACCGCGGCCACCGCCCGGGCGATGGTGGCGGGGGCCAGCCCGCGTCCTGCGAGTGACCCGACGAATCCCGACACCCGCTCGGGGGTCGGCTCGACTCCATCCAGGAACCGGGCGTACGCGGTGAGATCCCGCCGGTAGGCGGCCACCGTGGCCGGGGACAGGCCGCGTTCGGCGCTCAACGACCCGAGATACTCCGCGATCCCCTCTTCGAGGGTCATCGGCTCAACCG
>CAYXHU010000215.1:0-4407 GCA_964464675.1 uncultured Acidimicrobiia bacterium | reverse complement strand
TTCGTTGCGGAACGGCGCTCGACCGTGACGGTGGGGTCGTCGTCCACGGCGCGCTGCAGGGCCGTCGAGAGCTTCTCTTCGTCTTGCTGTGAACGCGGGGACACGGCGAGCGACATCGTCGGCTTGGGCATTTCGACCGGCATTACCGTCACCCCGGTGCCGGGGGTCCGCAGCGTGTCGCCGGCGAGCGTGTTCTCGAGCTTGGCGACGGCGGCGATGTCGCCTGAGATCACGGAGGTGACGTCGACGTGGTCCTTGCCCCGCATGCTGAAGAGGTTGTGCATGCGTCCCCGCACCCCCCGGGTGGAGTTCTCGAGCTCGTCGTCGAGCTTGAGGGTGCCCCGATACATGCGGAACAGGGAGATGCGGCCGACGTAGGGGTCGGAGGTCGTCTTGAAGACGTAGGCGACGACCCGGCCGCCTTCCTCGGGGAGCGCCTCGCCCTCGGCCAGCGGCGGAGTGGGCCGCTCGGAGGGGCGGGGACCGTAGTCCACGAGGAACTGGGCGAGCCGGTCGATGCCGATCAGCTTGGTCGCCGAACCGCAGAGCACCGGGAAGGCCGCGCCGTCGATCATGCCGCGATGCATGCCGGCGATGAGCTGGTCACCGGTGGGCTCCTCCCCCTCGAAGTAACGCTCCATCATCTGGTCGTCGGTCTCCACGACCGCCTCGACGAGAGCGGTGTGCAGTTCGGCGACCTCCGACTTCGCGTCGTCGGGCACGGGTCCGACCGTGGCGATCGGGCCCTCCCCGTACACGTAGGCCTGTTCTCCGACCAGGTTGGCCACCCCGGAGAGGTCGGCTTCCGATCCGATGGGCACCTGGAGCGGGGCGATGCCCGTCCCGAAGGCTTCCTTGAGCTGTTCGAGCGTCCTGGTGAAGGAGGCGCGCTCCCGGTCGAGCTTGTTGATGAACACGGCCCTGGCGATGCCCTCCTCTTCGGCCATCCGCCAGATCGCCTCGGTCTGTACTTCGACGCCGTCCACGCCGGACACCACGAACAGGGCGAGGTCCACCGCCCGCAACGCAGCGCGCACCTCGCCGAGGAAGTCCGAGTACCCGGGGGTGTCGATGAGATTGATGCGGAACCCGTTCCACTCGAAGGGAGCGACCGCCAGGCTCACCGAGGACGTGCGGGTGATCTCCTCGCGCTCGTAGTCGGTGACCGTGTTCCCGTCCTCGACCCGCCCCAGCCGGGTGGTCACCCCGGCAGCGAAGAGCAGCGCTTCGGCCAGCGACGTCTTCCCGCTCCCGCCGTGACCCACCAGTGCAACGTTGCGGATCTCATCCGGGCCCACACAAACCTCCTTGGGGACTCGAGGGTCAACGGAGTCTAGTTCCCGGCCGTGTCCCCCATCCCGTGTGGTACCTTCGAGCCACCGTGCTGGACATCAGGGCTCGCAAGAAGGTGTCGCGAGCGTTCGATCCGATCGGGCGCGCCGCAGCCCGCCTTCATCTGACGCCGACGATGGTCACCGTCTTGGGGTTGACCATCTCGATCGGCGGCGCGGCCCTGATAGCCGTCGGCTACCTGGCCGCCGGCGCAGCGGTCCTCGGCGTGGGGGCGACCCTCGACATCGTCGACGGCGTCCTCGCCCGGTTGACCGGCACGGAGACCCGGCGGGGAGCGCTGCTCGACTCGTTCACGGACAGGGTCGGCGAGGTCGCGATGTGGACCGGACTGGCCTTCTACCTCGGCGATCGTTCCGAGGCGACGCTGGTGATGGCATCGCTCATCGCGGTGTGCGGGTCGCTCCTGATCCCGTACCTGCGCTCCAAGGCGGAGGGGGAGGGCGTCGAGGGCAAGGGCGGAATCATGGGCAGGGCGGAGCGGCTCCTGCTGTTCTGCTGGGGCGTCGGTCTCGAAGGAGTCGGGCTGCCGACGTTGGCCGTGACCGTCTGGACGCTCGCCGCGTTGACCTGGCTCACCGTGCTGCAGCGGTTCCGGCGAACCTGGGCGCAGCTCGGTTCGTGAGCGACACGTTCGGCTACTACGTCGTCAGGGGGCTGAGTGCCCTGTTCGGCCTGCTCCCCGAGCCTGTCATGCGCGGCCTCGGACGGTCGATCGGGTACCTCGTGTCGTTCGCAGCCCGGGGCCGGCTCCGGACCACGATGCGCCACCAGCGGCGGGTGCGAGGATCCGGCGATGGGGCGCGCCGCGCGGCGCGGCGGGTGTTCGGCTCCTACGGCCGCTACTGGGCGGAGGCCTTCTGGGTGCGGCCCCGGCGGCGCCGGCAGATCCTCGCCCGGACCCGGATCGTCCACGTCGAGCGGCTCCACGGTGCGGTTGCCTAAGGGCGCGGGGTGATCCTGGCTCTGCCGCACATGGGCAACTGGGAGATCGCCGGGCTGCGGGCCGCAGCCGAGGGGGCCCGTGTGCTTGCGGTCGCCGAGGCGCTGCCGAACGAGCGGATCGTCGAGTGGTTCACCGCGATGCGCGCCACGATGGACATCGACATCGTCATCGCCCGTCCTGGAGGGAACGTGACGCGAGCGCTCGCAGAACGGCTCCGACGCGGCGGCACGATCGCCCTGCTCTGTGACCGCGACCTGAAGGGCTCGGGGGTGCCGGTGCAGCTCTTCGGGGAGGAGACGACGATGCCTGCGGGCCCCGCAGCGCTCGCCGACCGGACCGGGGCGCTGCTCCTTCCGGTCGGGTGTTACTTCGAGCGAGGGGGAAGGCACCGATTCGAGATCCACGAACCGGTCGAGGTCCCGGATCTCGAGACGACGGAGGAGCGGGTCGCCGCCGCAACCAGGCTGCTGGCGGGCGTGGTCGAGGAGATCGTCCGAGCGGCCCCGGAGCAATGGCACCTGGTGGTCCCGAACTGGCCGAGCGACCGGGAGGGGGCCTCGTGAGGGTGGCCCTGGTCTGCCCCTACTCGTTCGAGGCGTTCGGCGGGGTGCAAGATCAGGTGGCGCTGCTGGTACGGGAGCTCGGGGACGCCGGCCACGAGGCGTGGGCGGTGGCTCCCGGGTCGGGTGGTCCCGAGGGCACCCGGTACGTGGGGCGGGTCATCACGGTGCGAGCCAACCGGTCGAGAGCCCCGATCACGCTGAGCCCCACCGCGGTGCGCAGGGTGCGGGAGGCCGTCTCCGGAGCCGACGTCGTGCACGTCCACGAGCCGTTCATGCCGGTGGCTTCGATCGCCGCCCTGTACGCGGCGGACGGTCCGGTGGTGGGGACGTTCCACGCCGACCCGGGCCGCTTCGTGCGCGGGGTGTACCGGGGGGCGGCACCGCTGCTGCGGCGCACGGCCCGGAGGCTCGATGTCGCGGTCGCGGTGAGCCCGGTGGCCGCGGCCGCCGTTGCCGGGCTGGTGCAGTGCCGGGAGATCCCCAACGGCATCGACGTGGACGCCTACCGGCCCGCCGACGCGGCCGTGGCGGGCCGGGTGGTGTTCCTGGGCAGGGACGAGCCGCGCAAAGGCCTCGACGTGCTCCTCGAGGCATGGCCGGCGGTACGGGCCGAGCACCCGGGAGCCACCTTGCGGGTCGTCGGGTCGCAACGATCCGGACCGGCCGAGGGAGTCGAATACCTCGGCCGGGTGGACGAGGCGCACAAGCGCGACGAACTGCGCCGGGCGGCGGTGCTGTGCGCCCCGAACCTGGGGGGCGAGTCGTTCGGGCTGGTCGTCGCAGAGGGGATGGCGGCGGGATGCGCAGTGGTCGCCTCCGACATCCCCGCGTTCCGGGCCGTGCTCGGCGATGCGGGCGTGCTCGTCGAGCCCGGGTCCCCTGCGCAGCTGAGCTCGGCGTTGGCGCGGCTGCTGGGCGACCCCGGGACTGCCGGCAAGTACGGGGAGCTCGCTCTTCGGGCGGCCGGCCGCTTCGACGGCGCCGCCGTGGCGGCGGCATACGAAGGCGTCTACCGCAGCGTCGCCTCCGGTTGAGAGCCGGGTCCCCTGTAGAATCGGAGTGCCGAATTCGCAAAGGAGTTGATCCCGTGCAGCAGGGCACCGATCGGGTCAAGCGCGGCTTCGCCGAGATGCTCAAGGGCGGGGTCATCATGGACGTCACGACCGCCGAGCAGGCGAGGATCGCCGAGGAGGCCGGCGCAGTCGCGGTCATGGCCCTGGAGCGTGTGCCCGCCGACATCCGCCGGGAGGGCGGCGTCGCCAGGATGGCGGATCCGGCCAGGGTCGAGGAGATCATGGCGGCGGTGTCGATCCCGGTGATGGCCAAGGCGAGGATCGGCCACTTCGTCGAAGCCCAGGTCCTCCAGTCCCTCGGCGTCGACTACATCGACGAGAGCGAGGTCCTCACCCCGGCCGACGAGGAGCACCACATCGACAAGTGGGCGTTCACCGTGCCGTTCGTGTGCGGCGCCCGCAACCTCGGCGAGGCGCTTCGCCGCATCGGCGAGGGGGCCGCCATGATCCGGACGAAGGGCGAGGCCGGCACCGG
>CAYXHU010000214.1:0-4417 GCA_964464675.1 uncultured Acidimicrobiia bacterium | reverse complement strand
GATCGCCCAGGACTTCGTGTCCGGGCCGAAGATCCCCGAAGGCGCCCTCAACCGGGTCGAGGCGGGGATCCGGGCGTTCGACCCCTGCCTGTCGTGCTCGACACACGCGGTCGGGCAGATGCCGATGCAGGTGACCTTGCTGTCGGCAGACGGTGAGGTCATCGACGAGGCCGTGCGTGGCTGACACGCTGGTCATCGGCTACGGAAGCGATCTGCGGGGGGACGACGCGGCCGGACGCCACGTGGTGCGCAGAGTGGCCGACCTCGGGCTCTCCGGCGTCGCCACCCTCGAGGTCCATCAGCTCACCCCGGAACTGGCCACGGCGCTCGGTTCCCATCGCCGGGTCGTGTTCGTCGATGCCGCCGCCGGGGTCGACGAGGTCGCCGCCGTGGCGGTGTCTGCGGCCCCCGAGCCGTCGCCGGGCACCCACCACGCCACCCCCGCCGGGCTGCTCGCCTTGGCCCGCTCGGCGCTCGGAGCGGAGCCGGGGGAGGCGGTCCTGGTGACGGTTCCGGCCGCCGGGTTCGATCTCGGCGCCGGGCTGAGCCCGCTCGCCCGGCGCGGTGTGGCGCGGGCCACAGAGGTGATCGCCGGCATCGCAGGCGCTGCGGCTACTCGCGAAGCCGGGTGATGAGCCCGGCCAGGTACCCGGGCGAGTGCAGCAGGCGGCTCCCGTACCAGGAGAACATCTGGCCGTCCACGAGGTGCACGGACATCTCCGGCAGCCGCCGCCGCAGCTCGGCGCGGTCTTCGGGGCCGAAGGGGTACGGCTCGGACGAGAGCAGCAGGACATCGACGGCCGCCAGGTCCTCGAGCGCGACTTCCGGGTAGCGCGAAACCGTGCCGTCGCCGACGGGGTTCTGCAGCCCGCACCGGGCGAGGAGATCGCCGATCAGGGTGCCCCGTCCGGCCACCAACAGCGGCCGGCGCCACACCAGGTAGGCCGCCCGCTTCGGGGGAGACATGGGCGCCAGCCGGTCGAATCCTGCTGCGATCCGGTCCGCCATCCCGCGGGCGGCCTCCGTGCATGCGGCGAGGTCGCCGACGGAGCGAATCATCGCCAGCGCGTCGTCCAGGCAGCGCACGTCGCTCACCCACACCGGGTAGGTTCCAGCGAGGCCGAGGATCTCGTCCCGGTCGTTCTCTTCCCGGCCTGCCAGGATCAGGTCGGGGCGCAGGCCGGCGATGACGTCGAGATCGAGGCCCCTGGTTCCCCCGACCACCTGTGTGCCGGCGACACGTTCGGCGGGCCGGGTACAGAACCGGGTGATCCCGACGACCCGGCTTCCGGCCCCGAGGTCGAAGAGGAGCTCCGTCACCGATGGGACGAGCGAGACGATTCGCTCCGGCACGGGCACGAGCCGAACCGTCCGGCCCAGCTGGTCTACGACCGCTCTCACGCCCCGAGTTCTAGCGCCGGGGCCGCCGGTATGGAGGATCGTGTCTGCGAGGTCGGCTTGCGGTGCCTCTATAGGGTGAGAGGTACGCGATGAGAGCCGGATCTGTGGCTGTTGGTTCCGAGGCTCCGAGCGAGACGTTCACGGAGTTCTTCCGTGAGACGGAACCCCGATTGAGGCGGGCACTGGCGGCCGCCGTCGGTGGGGAGGCGGGGCGGGAGGCGGCCGCGGAGGCGCTGGCGTACGGGTGGGAGCACTGGGATCGGGTCCGGTCGATGGGGAACCCGGCCGGGTACCTGTATCGGGTGGGGCGTTCCCGGGCGCGCAGGCTCAGGAGAGCAGGCCCCGAGGTGCTCGTCCCTCCACGGGTCGCCGAGGAGCCGTGGTGTGAGCCGGGTTTGCGGGGGGCTCTCGAGAGGTTGTCGGAGCGGCAGCGGGTGGCGGTGATGCTGGTGCACGGCTTCGGCTACACCACGACCGAGGTGGGTGATCTGCTCGGCGTCGAGGGAGGGACGGTGCACAAGCACGCGGCGCGGGGTCTGGCGAAGATCCGGGCCGCACTAGGGGTGGTTGCCGATGACTGATCTCAGGCAGCGACTGGAGAGCTTCTGTGAGGGATTCGACGGGGCGGCGCCGCCGGTTCGGATCGACGAGGTCTTCGAGGAGCGGCTCGGCGGCGAGGCAGTGCGGTTGGTGCAGCCCCGGCTTCGGGTCCGGCGGCCGCTGCCGGGATGGGCCGTTGCGGTGATCGCGGCGGTGCTCGTCGTTGTGATGGCGACTATTGGGTTCCTATTCGCTCGCGGCTCGGACGGCGCCCGGTTCGTCGACACGACCCCCGAGACGACGGAGCCGGTGCTCCTGGATGCCGGGAGTGGATTCGACGCCGCAGCGGCGCTGATCACGGACGACTGGCCCGGCGGCTATCCGGAGCGGCTCGGGAACGGGACGTGGATCACGGTTGTGAGCGACTGGCAGGCGGGCGCCGTGACGCCGACGACGGTGTGGATCCTCGAGGAGACCGGCCGGTGGACGCCGCACGAGGTCGCCGAGCTTCGAGCCGTCCCGTTGGACGGGGGGTACGTGCGCGGCGGGCTGTTGTGGGCGTGGGTCTTCCACACTTCGGAGGTGTGGAACTCCGCCGACGGGGTCACGTGGCGGCTCGTCGATTGGGGCTCCGCGGCGCCTCCGGTCGAACCTCCACGGCGTCTTGCGAGAACCGGCGAGACCATCCTCATGGGCGGAGGAGACGGCGGCGCCCTCTACGTGTCGTCCGACGCCGGGCGCAGCTTCACCGCCAGCACGCCGTTCCCCGGCACCCTGCGCCACCTGTGGAGCACCGGCGAGGGGTTCCGGGCGATCGTCGACTCCGCCGATGCGGCCGGCACCATCGACCTGTGGCGCTCCGGCGACGGTATGGGCTGGGAGGAGATGGGCCGGGTGAGTGGCCTTGGAGACGCCAATCTCAGCTGGCGATCGGCGCTCAGCATCTCGTCCGAGGCGTTGCTGCTCTCGGACCTCGACGGGCCGGGCTCGGCGTGTGATGGTGACGTGTATCGCTCCGTCGACGGTGGGCGGATCTGGCAGGCCCTAGACATCGTCGAATGGCTCACCGACGGAGGCCCCCCCTTCTTGCAGCCGGCATGCTGGTCCGTCGCCTCCGCCGACGGTGAGTGGATGCTCGTGGGTGGGTACGCCGCCTGGGGACCCCCGCGGGCGGGTGTGTGGGGCTCACGCAACGGCGTGGACTGGTACCGGATCGGATCCGCTCTCGCGCCCCACATCGGCGGCAACCCGGCAGTCGGGGACCCCACCGCGGTCACATCGGAACCCTGAGAACGGGAGGAAGGGCCGTCATGAGACGCTGAGGCGCACGGAGCCACGTACGTGTCTCTTCTGGACCTGTTCCACGGACCCGGACACGGCGAGGATCCGCGCGAGCGAGGCTGGATCGACACCGACGGCAAGCACGCCAACGACGTAGGGGCTGCCGCGACTGCCGACGCCCTGGCCGCTGTCGGCTTCGAACCGGTCGGAGTTCCGTAGCGATCATGGATGAAGGCCACGACCGCTGGGGTGGCGCGGCTTAGGTGCATACCCCATGGGAGAGGTCCGCGGCCCCGAGGGGCCACAGCCGGAAGCTCGTGGGGACTCTCTCCGAACGCCTGGCTGGCGCCGGTCACGAACGGCGCGCGATGAAGAACGTGTAGCCGTAGTGATGCCCGCTGCGGCGGTGCATCTGCGGCTCCCGGGCGATCTCGTCGAGGATCGAAAGCGCCTCGGCATCTCCGGCGTACTTCGTCCGAAGTGCTTCGATGCTCCGCTCCAGGGGGCGGTAGAAGTCGTCCCACCACGCCTCATCGGGGAGGTCGAAGTGGTCGACCAGTGAGAAGGCGCTGACCTCGATGAGCGACAGTACGTCGTCGATGCCGCCCATGGTGGGGTAGTCGGCGAACGCCTCCCGAACCTCGGCCGGTGCGTCCGGTGTCCGCCAGACCGGTTCGGTGAAGGCGAGGTAGCCCCCGGGACGCAGCAAGTCGGCGCACATCGGAAGCGCGATCGCCAGTCCCAGGTTGTACAGCGCTCCCTCCGACCAGACGAGGTCGAAGGATGCGGCCGGCAGATCCAGGGCGGACATGTCGCCGACCCGTGCCTCGACCCGTCTCAGAAGTCCCTGCTCCTCAACCGTCGCCTGCAGACGCTCGATGAGGGGCGGATGGTTGTCGATCGCCAGGATCGAACCGTCGAGGAGTGAGGCCAGATGCAGCGTCTGCGCCCCCACTCCGCAGCCGAGGTCGAGGACCTGCGGCGAGGATGGCAGCTCTCGGCACAGCGAGAGTGCCCGTCGGGTGCTGTCGAGGTTGCCGGGGCCCTGACGTGGCAACGACTCGAAGGCCTCGAAGAAGATCTCCTGGGCGCGCAGCGTCATCCCGGCCCCCCTCCGGTAGGCAATGCCGGTGGGTGATTCGGTCGGTGGGGCGCTACTTCGGCACCAAACGGTTCCACATCGGTGATGTTGCCC
>CAYXHU010000213.1:0-4430 GCA_964464675.1 uncultured Acidimicrobiia bacterium | reverse complement strand
ACCGCCTGAGCCCGAGTTTTGCGATCAGGCTCCGGTACCGCTCCACGTCCTGGTTCCTCAAGTAGTCGAGGAGCCGGCGCCGGCGGCCCACCATCATCAACAGACCTCGCCGGCTGTGATGGTCCTTCTTGTGGACCTTCAGGTGCTCGGTGAGATGGTTGATGCGCTCGGTGAGCAACGCGATCTGGACCTCCGGGGACCCGGTGTCCTTCGTGTGCTTGCCGTGCTCGGCGATGATGGTGGAGGTGTCGGTCATGGGAGACGACCGGGCGCTGCTGGCCCGGCGGGGTGGAGTGTAGCAGGGGTGGCGAGCCTGCCAAGCCGGACCAGGGACTAGACGGCCACGTTCACCCCCGGCGCGCCGCCCCTCGTCCCCGGAACATCCCCGATCACCCACCCGGGCTGCCGACCGGACTCCGGGAGCCCGCAGGTGCCCGGCGCGGCGATCTCCGCGGCGATGCAGTCGGCCACATCCTGAGACCGGAGCACCGACTCGTGGGCCTCGCTCACCCGGTCCGGCAGGTCCCAGGGCTGCGACAGCAGCGTGGTCCAGAAGTCGTCGCCCTCGTCCGGGGCGCTGTACACGGCGAGGCCCTCCGGGTGGTCGCCGAACGTGGTGATCCCCGCCTTGGGGTTGCGGACCACGGTCACCGACACCCCGGCCGCCTTCCCCAGGTTCTTCCTCGTGTCGCGGCAGACGAGACCGGCCATGGAGCACTTCATCGGGTCGTAGCCCCCGTCGTCCGGTATGAACCCGACGAACCGGCCCAGGCTCTGCAACTCGCCCTGCAGTCCCTTGGCGATCGGGGGCTCCAGCAGCGCCGCACCCGTCACTCCGTCGATCGCCAACTCCGGTTCCGAATCCCACTCTGCCAGCATCCCGGCGATCGCAGCCCCGCCCTTGCTGAACCCGATCACGTAGATGGGACGACCCTCCCCGGACACCCCTGCGAGGAACCCGGTGAGCGCGTCCACGACGTCGTCGATCGGTGCATCCTGTGACGCCGACCGGGGATCCTGCTGCGCGGTGGCCCACCGGTAGTCGAAATAGCGGGCATCCTCGGGATCGATGCCCGTCATCGCCACCAGATCCTCGAAGGTCGTCTCCGGCGAACCGTTGCCGTGCCCGGCGACGAAGACGACGATCGGAGGTCCGGCCGAGGCTCGTTCCGCTCGCAGCTTCATTGCCAAGGCGACCGCGGCTCCACCGATCATCGCCGCCCCGAGCGGAGCCATCGGGCCCGACGGAGACGGGGCCGACGGCACGGACCCGGACGGCGGATCGGGCTGCTCCGGGCCCGTGGACAGCCCGAGGCCCTCGCCCGGGGTTACGGACAACACGACGGTGAGCACTGCGGCGCCGAGCACGACGGCTCCCTTCCGGGGAGCGCGGGGCGCCTCGATGGTGCACTAGCGGGCGCCCGCTGGGAAGGGGTCTGTCCCCGTTCAACTCTCCGGCGGGGCAGACTTGTCCTCATGCGACGCCTGGCGACGTGTGTCGCGCTGGTCGCGGCGACGGCCGGGGGCTGCGGGGACACAGCGCCGGCCACGTCGTGGGAGGATTCGGCGGTCACCGCGATCGCGCTCGGAGCGGACGGCACCACCTGGCTGGGATCGATGGACGGTTCCCTGGCCAAGGTCTCCGGAGATGCGATGACCCGCATGGACCCGCCCCGAGAGGTGACCGGCCCGGTCTACGCGGTCGAACCCCGAGCCGGCGGCGTCCGCGTGGCCGCCGGAGCGGCGATCACCGAGCACGACGGCAGCGGCTGGCTCGCTCCCGCTCCCGTATGCCCGGGCTGCCTGGTGACGGCCCTCGGCGCGGGAGGCATCGCAGGAGGCGTCGAGCACCGGACGGGCCGAGGATTCGTCGTGCGCGGTGCGACGACGACCATCCTGCACGATGTCGTGCCGGTCGTGCCGTCGGCCTCCGGCGTGATCGAGATCGCCGCCGCGAGCGACGGCTGGTGGATCGCAACGACGGGAGCCGGGGTCGTGTGGACCGACGGGTCCACGTGGCGCCTCCATGCCTTGCAGACCGGAGCGCTGCGCGACGACCACGTGTTCGACATCGCCGTCGATCCTGCCGGTGGCCTCTGGGTCGCCACGCAGGCGGGCCTCACCCACCTCTCTGCGCACGAGCGAGCCCATGTGCCGCTCGACGCTCTGCCCGATCCACGGATCAGGAGCATCGCAGTCACCGACACCGCCGTGTGGGCCGGCACCCACGGCGGTGGCATCGGCCGGCTGGACCTCCATTCGGATGCCTGGGCAACGGTGGTCCCGGCTCTCGGGCATGCGCCGGTCGTCCTGCTGTCGGCAGGAGGAGCAGGCGTATGGGCAGGCACCGACGGAGACGGCCTGCTGGACGTCTCGCGCGACGGCATCTCCGCCCGCTTCGGGAGGACCGACGGGCTTGCCGACGACCGCATCACCTCTCTGGCGTCGGCTCCGGACGGAACGGTCTGGGCCGGCACCCCCGGCGGCGTCGCCGTTCGGATCGACGGCACCACGGTCGAGCGTTTCCCGGTGAGCCGACGTGCCGAGGATCGGGACGCGACCCGCGCCGAGACCCTCGACGCCGATCGTGTCGAGATGCCCGCCGGGACCTTCGTGATGGGCAGTGACGGATACCACGCCGACGAGTCACCCCAGAGAACCGTCACGCTGCGAGCCTTCGAGATCCACCTCCACGAGGTCACCAACATCCAGTTCGCCCGATACGTGGCCGCTACGGGCGCAGCCCGTCCCGCAGCGTGGCCGGCGGGGAGGGTCCCGGCCGGGGAGATGCTCCACCCCGTCCCCGGAGTGCGAGCCGAGGAGGCGTCCGCCTACTGCGAATGGCTCGGGATGACCCTCCCGACCGAAGCGCAGTGGGAGCGAGCCGCCCGCGGCACCGACGGCAGGACCTGGCCGTGGGGGAACACCTGGGACGGCAGGCGCGCCAACACCGTCGCCTCCGGTATCGGATGGACGCGGCCGGTCGGCTCGTACCCGGAGGGAGCTGCTCCGTCCGGAGCGCTGGACATGGCAGGGAACCTGGCCGAATGGGTCGCCGACTACTACGACCCCGGCTACTACGCGACGGCCCCGCAGGCCGATCCTCCCGGCCCCCAGCAGGTGACCAATCGGGTCCGGCGGGGAGGCTCCTGGGCTGCAGGCGAGGACGAGGCGCGCACGTCGCGGCGCACCAGCAGCCACGGGTCGTCACCGGACATGCGCGCCGGGTTCCGATGTGCCCGCTACCTCGACGAGCCGCCGAGGAGCCGACGTGCCCTGTCGATGTCCCGGCCGATCTGGGACACGAGCTCGTCGACACCCGGGAAGCGGCGCTCATCGCGTATGCGCTCCACGAATGCCACACGGAGCTCGTGCCCGTACAGATCACGGTCCAGGTCGAGGAGATGCACCTCGACGGTCTCCGCACCGCCGCCGAAGGTGGGACGCACCCCGACGTTCGCCACCCCGGGGGCACGTGCTTCGCCGGCAACCCCCGCCAGCACGGCATAGACGCCGCTCCCCGGCATCGCCAGGCCGTCGGGGACGGCGAGATTGGCGGTGGGCACGCCGATCGTTCGTCCCCGCCCGTCTCCCGGCACGACCCGACCCCGCACCTCGTGCGGGCGTCCCAGCGCCTCGGCCGCCGCGGCGACGTCGCCGGCGGCCACCATCCTGCGGATCTCGGTCGAGGAGACCGGGCCCGCCCCGCCGACGAGGGGCACGATCTCCGTCTCGAAACCGTGTTCGGAGCCGATCTCCCGGAGAAGCCCGACATGCCCGGTCCGGTCCTTGCCGAACCGGAAGTCCTCACCGACGACCACGACGCGGGCCGACAAGGCACGATCGATCACTCGCTCCGCGAAACTCGCAGGGCTCAGATCCCGGATCGGCGCGACGAACTCCAGCACTGCGACGAGATCGACTCCTGCGTCGCCGAGCAGCTCGATCCGATGCTCGACCGTCGTGAGCATCCTCGGCGCAGAGCCGGGGTCGATCACCGCCAGCGGGTGGGGATCGAACGTGACCACCGCGGACTCGAGGCCCCCGAACTCGACGGCTCGATTCCGCAGCCGCTCCAGCACGTGCCGATGCCCGCGATGTACGCCGTCGTACACCCCGATCGACACCGCTCGCGGGCGAGCGTCGAGGTCCCAGTCACCGGGAACCCCCCGAACCACGTTCACGACCACACCACCTCGGGCACCGTCCGTCGCCCCTCGACGGTGTACACCGCCAGCAGCTCACCGGCCTCATCGAGGACCCGGCACGGCCCGGACACCCCCGGAGCGGCACCGAGTCGCTGAGCAGGCAGGCGAGCGCCGTGCCGAACCGCCTCGGCGGCCTCGGGATCGGCGACCAGAGCCGGCAGGTCCCGCAGCCCGTCCGAGGGGCGGATCACCCGTTCCACCCCGATCCTCTCGACCGTGACG
>CAYXHU010000212.1:0-4436 GCA_964464675.1 uncultured Acidimicrobiia bacterium | reverse complement strand
GATCTGGGTCGACGACTACATGCGCACCAGCGCCCCGGACGTCCTGGCGGTGGGCGACTGCGCCCTGAAGCGCGACTTCTTCACACGCAGGGAAGTCCCGGTCTGGCTGGCCTCGACCGCCACGGCAGAGGCCCGCATCGCCGCCTCGAACCTGTACGAGATCAAGGTCGTGCGCCAGATCCCCGGCACGATCGCCGCCTTCTCCACGCAGCTGGCCGGTGTGGCGTTCGCCAGCGCAGGGCTCACCTGCCGGGCCGCCGCAGCCGAGCGTTTCTCCTACACGTGCGGCGAGGCGTCGGCTCCGGACCGCCACCCGGGTTCGCTCGCCGGTGCCACCGAGATGCGGGTTCGCCTCGTGTTCGACAAGAGCAGCGGCATCCTGCTGGGCGGCCAGGCGATGGGAGGACCGTCCGTCGGTGAGCTCATCAACGTGATCGCCCTCGGCATCCAGATGCAGATCACCGTCGGCGAGCTCGACATGCTGCAGATCGCCACGCACCCGCTGCTCACCTCCGCGCCCACGGTCCACCCGTTGGTGAACGCCGCCCATCGGGCGCTCGCCTCCATGTAGCCGGGGCCGCGGCTCGGGTGGCGCGCCGTTCGACGTACCATCCCCCGGTCGGCCGCTGACCGGGGGCTATGGCAACACGCGCGAACGGCAGGATTCGGCACGTCGTCGTCCTTGACGACGACGTGGAGGCGCGTCGCGAGATCCGCACCACCCTCGAAGACGACGGGTTCCGGGTCACCGAGCTCGGGGACGGGGAGTCGCTGCTGGCGATGATCCCGTCCCACCATCCCGACCTCGTCGTGCTGGCGCTCATGCTCCCCGGCATCCAGGGGCTCGACGTGCTGCGCCACCTGCAGGACCACGGGCGCATCCCGGCGATCGTGGTCTCCTGGAAGGGCTCGGAGATGGACCGGGTGGTCGGCCTCGAGCTGGGAGCCGACGACTATCTCCCGAAGCCGTTCTCGGCCCGCGAGCTGCTCGCCAGGGTGCACGCTGTGCTGCGCCGCACCGAGGACCGCGTGCCGTGCGAAACGCTCGACTTCGACGGGCTCAGCATCGACCTCACCACCCGGGACGTCGTCGTCGCCGGGCGCCTCGTCGAGCTCACCGCTCTCGAGTTCGAGTTGCTCGCCTTCCTCGCCTCGTCCCCCCGGCAGGTGTTCTCGAGGGAGGTGCTCCTCGACCGGGTGTGGGGATCGTCGAGCGCCTGGCAGACGACCGCCACGGTCAGCGAGCACGTCCATCGGCTCCGCCGCAAGATCGAGACCCACCCATCGCGTCCCAGGTGGATCGAGACCCAGCGGGGAGTCGGCTACCGCTTCGTGCCCTGAACGGTTGATAGTGCGTTGAGGCACGGCAAAACAACCGGTGATCCGTGCCGGGTACACCTCCTTGGAGGAGGTGACCGCATGGCCGTCGAAACGTGGGCGCCCTTCCGGGCCTTCACCGAACTGGAGCAGGAGATGCACACCCTGCTCGACCGCATCGGCGCGCGCCCCTGGATGGAAGGCTTCGGCTGGAAGCCCGACAGCGACATCTACCGGGACGGCCGGACGCTCGTCGTCGAGGTGGAGCTCCCCGGCATCGACCCGTCCGCCAACCTCGAGGTGCAGGTGGAGGGAAACGTCCTGCAGATCACCGGGGCCCGCTCCCAGTCCCCCGACGTGAACGAGGCCGACAGGTACGTCACCGAGCGGCGCTTCGGGAGGTTCGCCCGGCACGTCATGCTGCCCGGCCCGGTCGACCCTGCGGCCGTCACCGCCGGATACGCCAACGGGCTGCTCACCGTCCGGGTCGCGTTGCCGGAGCATCCCGCCGAAGACACCGGGGTGCAGACGGTGCCGATCACGGTGACCCGCCGGGCCTGAGCGTCGGGCATCGCGGCCCTTCACTCCCAGCGGAAGAACCGAAGGGCGAGCACCGCAGACACCACCAGCACGAGGGTGACACCCAGCCAGGAGAGCCCGGAATCGAGGCTCAGCCAGCCGTCCTGCATCACCCGCACTGCGTGGCGCATCGGCGTCGCCTCCCCGACCGTCTTCATGGCCCCGGTGAGCACCTCCGGGGGAGGCCCGGCGCCTCCGAGCATGAGCATCACGAACCAGGCCATGACCCCGACCGCCTGCGCCGCCCGGGGCGAGGGCAGGACGGCCCCGAGGAACACGCCGAGCGAGGCGAACGCCAGCGCGTTGAGCGCGAACCCGGCGACTACGACGAGCACAGCATCCGGCCCGGCGACGTCGTAGACGGGGATGGCGGCGGCCATCAGCACCACGCCGCTCACCGTGGCGATCACGAACGTCACCGCCACCGATGCACCCACAACGGCCCAGGCCGGGATCGACGAGGCGTGGAAGCGCTTGAGCACCCCGAGCTCCCGGTTGCCCGCTATGTGGGTCGGGAGGCTGATCAGACCGACCGACGCGGTGACCAGGGCGAGGTAGGCGGGCACGTAGTAGTCCATGGCGCCCACGCCCCGGTAGAACTCGACGTCGACCTTGTTGCCGAACACGCCGCCCATCACGAACAGGATGAGGAGCGGGAGAGCCAGGGCGAAGAGAACGGTCAACGGCTCGCGCAGGAACAGCTTGAGCTCGAGCCACGACATCTTGGAGAGCAGCTTCATTCTGCACCCCCGCCTGCCATGCCGAGGAACACGTCCTCGAGGGTGACCCGGTCCAGCCTCAGGTCGGCCGGCTCGAGGCCGTGGCGGAGCAGCGCCGCGGCGACGTGGGCGAGGACCGGGCCCTCACCGCTCACCTCGTACCGGCCGCGGTCGGCGTGGACCTCGTGCACGTGCGGGAGTCCGGCGAGCCAATCGAGGTCTTCCCCGTGCGCCGTGAAGCGCACCCGCACACCGCCGCCGTGCTCGGCGATCAGTCCCTGCGGGGTCCCGGAGGCGATCACCCGGCCGTGGTCGACGACGACCAGCCGGTCGCACAGGGTCTCCGCCTCGTCCATGAAGTGGGTGACCAGCACGACCGTGGTGCCCTGTTCCCGGATGCGGCGGATGAGATCCCACGCCACCCGGCGCGCGCCGGGATCGAGGCCGGTGGTCATCTCGTCGAGGAACACCAGTTGGGGGCGATTCACGAGCGCGAGGGCGACGAACAGCCGCTGCTGCTGGCCGCCGGAGAGCGCCCCGAACTTGGCGTTGCGCTTCTCACCGAGGCCCCACTCCGTCAGGAGCTGCTCCCAGTCGGCTCTGCCGTCGCCGAGGGACGCGAACAAGTCCAGGGCCTCCCAGACCTTGATCCGCTCGGGCAGGGCCGACTCCTGGAGCTGGGAGCCGATCCGGCGCCGCAGCTGCGCCGACTGCTGCACCGGGTCGAGCCCCAGCACGGTCGCCTCACCACCATCGATGCGGCGCAGGCCCTGTAGGCACTCGACGGTCGTGGTCTTCCCGGCGCCGTTGGGCCCGAGGATCCCGAAGATCTCCCCGGCTTCGACCCGGAACGACACGTCGTCGACCGCCACGACGCCGCCGTACCGCTTGTGGAGGCGATCGATCTCGATGACGTGGCGCATGCTCCTCAGGCCCACATCGTGGAGGGTCCCGGCCCGGCATGAGTGTCGGCTCAGGCCCCCACACCGACCAGAGGACTAGGTCCCGCGGTTTCGGCGGCGACCCCGGGCGTAGGCGGGCAGCCCCTCATTCGGTGGCCCGCCTCTCAGCCCAGCCCAGTGGGGAAGGGCGCCCGGGCTCCCTCCACCGGTGCGACAATCGAGCACTCGACCAAGGAGCGCCTTCGTGCTGTTCCTCGATTCGGCCTTGGAAGAAGACGCCCGGGAAGCCCTGGCCATGGGATGGGTAGGGGGCATCACGACCAATCCGAAGCTCATGGCCGAAGCGGGAAGGGGATGGCAGGAGCAGTTGGCCCTCCTGCTCGGCGTCTTCCCGACCGGTCCGATCTTCGTGCAGCCGTCGCCGATCGACCTCGCCGAAGCCCAAGTCCACCGGGCGTTCGAGATCGGGGGCACCCGGGTGGTCGCCAAACTTCCGGCCCGGCTCGACATGTTCAACCTGGGGGCACGGCTGGCGTCCGAGGGCAGCCCGGTCGCCTTCACCGCGGTCTACTCACGGGCCCAGGCAATCGTCGGTGCGGCGGCGGGAGCATCATGGGTGATCCCGTACGTGGACCGGGCGGCGAGGCTGCGCCCCGATCCCCCGATCGTTCCCTCCCTCCGTGAGGCGCTCGACGCCGTCGGGTCACCCGCCCGGCTGCTCGCCGCCAGCCTGAAGACCCCGGAACAGGTGGCCGCAGCCTTCGCCCAGGGCGCCGATGCGGCGACCGTCCCGCTCGCCGTGCTCCGAGGCATGGCGCACGACCTGCTGACAGAACAGGCCGTCGAAGAAGCTCCGCCGCTGCGCTCGGACGGCGATCCCGCCCCGTAGCAGCTGCCCATCCCGCCGCACTCGGGGTGT
>CAYXHU010000211.1:0-4436 GCA_964464675.1 uncultured Acidimicrobiia bacterium | reverse complement strand
ACCGGAGGACGAGTCCCTCGAGAGCGTGTTCCGCTACCTGGTGAGGCGGCGATGACGGCCTTTCGGGCGATGATCCGCTGGTCGCTGC
Organism: uncultured Acidimicrobiia bacterium; assembly: GCA_964464675.1. GTDB lineage: Bacteria > Actinomycetota > Acidimicrobiia > Spongiisociales > UBA11373 > CAYXHU01. The sequence continues at coordinate 4,348 of CAYXHU010000211.1, read as the reverse complement.
GCCACATCCTAGGTCGCAAGCGCCTCGTCGGCCTGGGACTGTTCGGGCTCGTGCCGGCCGTGGTGATGGCGGTGGTCGGGCAGACGGCCAGCGACGCATCCCTGCTCAAGGAGTTCCACGCCGGGCCGCTGCTCACCGTGCTGTTCGGTGTGCTGCCGATCACCACGCTGGTGCTCGGGGCGGCGGCGCTCGGCGAAGAGCGCCGAGACGGAACCCTGTCGTTCCTGCTGCTCCGCCCCACGAGCCGCACCTCCATCGTCGGGGCCAAGCTGGCCTCGGTCTGGCTCGGATCCTTCCTGATCGTCGGCGGGTCCGTGGGTCTGGCGGCGCTCGTGCTCGGGGTGCGCAGCGGACACTGGACTCCGTTCGGCCCGGTACTCCTGGCGATGGCGATCTCCACCCTCGCCTACGCCGCCGCCGCCTTGGCGCTCGGCTATCTCACCGGCCGTGCAGTGCTGATCGGCCTCGCCTACCTGGTCATCCTCGAGAACGGTCTGGCCCTGGCGATCGACGGGATGGCCACGGTGTCGCTCATGCGCATCGGCCTCACCGCATACTGGGCGCTCCTGCCCGATCGCACCGCGGCCGTGGCCTTCTCGGAGATCAACCAGCTCATGGCCTCGCTCGCCCCGGGGGCACTCGGGGCGGCCGCCAAGGCCCTCGTGATCGCGGGGCTCGTCGTCGCCGGGACCGCCTGGCTCCTGCGCCACCGCGACGTCGCCTGAGGGCCGCGGTTAACCTTGCGCCGCCGCCGCGCAGAAAGGCACACGACGTGGACCTGGAGTTCATCAAGGAGATCGGCAAGGAGCTCAAGGAAGCCGGCATCGAGAGCGACGAGGACATGGAGGCGGCCATCGCCGCCGAAGTCGAGGAACTGGGCCTCGACGTGGACGACTTCGACGTCGAGTACGACGACGGCACCGCGACCCTGTTCGGGATCGTCGCCGACCAGGACACCCTCGAGAAGACGCTCGTCGCGGTGGGGAACCTCAAGGGGGTCCTCAAGGTCGTGGACGAGTTCGAGATGGGCGAGACGGAGGCCGAGCGGGCCGCCATCGCCGAGGCGGAAGCTGCAGCCCGCGCCGAAGAGCGCGAGCAGCGAGTCGCCGAACTGAAGGAGCAGATCGAGGCCGCCCGCGCCTCCAAGGAGCGGGAAGAGAAGGTCGCCGAGCTGAAGGAGCAGATCGAGGCCACCCGCGCCGCCAAGGCCAAGGAGGAACGAGTCGAGCGGCGCCGCAAGAGGGCCGCCCGCCGCAAGCGGGCTGCGGCACGCCGGGCCGCCAGGCAAGCGGCACGCCGGGAGTCCGAGACCGTGTTCTACACGGTGGTCTCAGGGGACACCCTCGGGAAGATCGCGGAGCGCCACTACGGGGACTGGAGCAAGTACCCGGTGATCTTCGAAGCGAACACCCCGATGCTGAAAGATCCCGATCTCATCTACCCCGGTCAGGTGCTGCGGATTCCGCCGCTCGACTGACCGCCCCGACCTCGTTCGCCGGCCCCTTCGGGGGCCGGCGACGCGTCCCGGGGCGGGGCCTCGTTTAGCCTTCGGCCGGTGACCGCCCCACAGCCTCCATCCCTGTACCGGCGCATGGGGGTCGCCGCCGCCATCGTCGCCGGCGGGGTGCTGGTATCCCGCGTGCTCGGGCTGGTCCGCCAGGTCGTGTTCGCCTGGATCCTGGGGGCGGGGGCCACGGGGGACGAGTACTTCGTCGCGTTCCTCATCCCCGACTTCCTCAACTACCTGCTGGCGGGTGCCTACATGGCGATCACGCTGATCCCCATCCTGGCCCGCCGGTTCGCCGCCGGGGACGACGAGGATGCCTGGCGCGCCTTCTGGGCGGTGGCCCGCCCTCTGGCGATCGGAGTGACGCTCCTGGTGATCGTGGCCATGCCGGCGGTGGAGCCGGTCCTGCGAGCCATCGAGCCGGGATTCGATGATGCGCAGGTGGCCAACGCGGCGCGCCTCACGAGGATCGTCCTGCCGGCCCAGGTGTTCTTCGTGCTGGGCCAGCTGCTCACGGCCGTCCAGTTCGCCAGGGAGCAGTTCGTGATCCCGACGCTCGGACCGCTCGTGTACAACGTCGCGATCATCATCGGCGGGGTGCTGGGAGGGGTGGGACGCGATGACCCCTCGGCGGACGGGTTCGCATGGGGCGCCTTGGCCGGGGCGTTCCTCGGCATCTTCCTCCTCCAGGCATGGGGAGCGCGTCGGGCCGGGCTGAGGCTCCCGACCGGGTCGCTGCGGCGTCATCCGGCGGTGAAGCGATATTTCGTCCTGGCGATCCCGCTCATGCTCGGCCAGTCACTCGTCGTACTCGACGAGCAGCTGGGGCGCACGTTCGGGTCGCTGGTCTCCGACGGCGGTGTGTCGTGGCTGACCTTCGGCCGCCAAACCATGCTGGTGCCCGTGGGTGTGATCGCTCAGGCGGCCGGGGTGGCCACGTACCCGTTCCTGGCCCGCCTGGTAGCCGAAGGCAAGCACCGTGAACTGGCTGAGGCGGTGGGCAGGGCACTGCGCTACGTGGTGATCCTGAGCCTCGCCGCGGCAGCCGGCCTGATGGCCCTCTCGGTGCCGATCGTGAGGGCTCTCTACGAGCGCGGGTCGTGGAATCCGGTCGACACCACGGTCACCGCGGGGACGCTGGTGTTCTTCGCGCTCGGCGTGCCGATGTGGGGGGTCCAGCAGATCCTCGCCCGCGGCTTCTACGCCAGGGAGCAGATGTGGGCGCCGGTCGTGATCGGCACGACGGCGACGGCGGTCGCCGTGCCCATCTACTGGGTCTTGTACGAGGCGATGGGAGTGGACGGCCTGGCGCTCGCCAGTACGACGGCGATCACCCTGTACACCGTCGCGCTGGCGGTGGTCTGGTACCGCCGCACCGGATGGGCCCCGGCCCGCCCCGTCGCAATCGTCACCCTCCGAAACGTGCCGATCGCGGCCCTGGCCGGACTGGCGGCCTGGGCCGCCGCCGAGTGGATCATGGGCCGATTCGCCGTCCAGGGCCTCCTCTCGAGTGCGCTGGCCGCAGGCGTGGGAGGCGTGGTGCTGCTGGCCGTCGCGTTGGGCCCGCCGCCGGTTCGCAGGGATCTGCGGCGATGAGCACCGCCGCCGAGCCCGCCGCCTTCCAGACTCGCCGGGTGGCGATGATCGCCGGCGGCCACGCTGTGCACGACACGTTCACGGCTTTCTTGCCGCCGCTGCTGCCGCGGCTCATCGAACGCCTGTCGCTCAGCAACACGGCGGCCGGCTCGCTGCAGGCGTTCCTGTCGATCCCGTCCCTGCTCCAGCCCTTCGTGGGGCGCATCGCCGACCGCACGACCCTGCGAGCCGTGGTGATCGCGGCGCCCGCGGTGACCGCGGTCCTGATGAGCCTGCTCGGCTGGGCCCCCGGGTATGCGGTGCTGGCGATCGTTCTCTTCGTGGCCGGGATCAGCGTGGCCGGGTTCCACGCCGTTGCCCCCGCCGCGGTCGGCCGGGTGTCCGGAGACCGCCTGGGGCGGGGCATGGGGTTCTGGATGGTCGGAGGCGAGGTGGGGCGAACCATCGGCCCGGTGGTGGTCGTATCCGCGCTCGGCCTGCTCGGCCTGCGGAGCATGGCGGTCCTGTCGGTGTTCGGGGTGGCCGCTTCGGCCGCGCTGTGGCTGCACTTGCGCGACGCGCCCCTCGAGGCGCCGCAGACCTCCTTTGAGATCCACTGGCGGACCGCCTTGTCCGGGATGCGGCGGGTGATGCTCACCCTGACCGGGATCGTGGCGTTGCGGGCGTTCATGATGATGGCGTCGGTCACCTACCTGGCGGTGTACCTCACCGAGGAAGGGGTGAGTGAGTGGTTCGCGGGTGCGTCGCTGTCGATCGTGGAGGCCGCCGGGATCGCAGGGGCGCTGGCCGGCGGTTGGATGAGCGACCGCATCGGCAGGCGCCGGGTCCTCCTCGTCGGGCACCTGACCGCTCCTGTGTTCCTGCTGGCACTGCTCGCCGCCGAGGGGTGGATGCGGGTCCCGGCGCTGCTCGCCCTGGGCGTGACCCTGCTGTCCACCCAGCCGGTGATGATGGCGATCGTCCAGGAGCAGTTCCCCGGGACGCGTGCTTTCGCCAACGGCGTCTACCTGTCGATGTCGTTCGCAGTGCGGTCGGTCGCTGCAGTGGCCTTCGGGGCAACGGCCGACGCCTTCGGGTTGCGCACCGCCTTCGTCGTGGGAGCCGCCGGGATGCTCCTTGCGGTGCCGATCGTGCTCTTGCTCCCGGACCGGGCACCGCCGGAGGATCGACGTGCCTCCCCGCTGGAGGCATGAAGTGCCGGTGATCCCCTTCTACGGGACCGAGCGGCCCGATCTCTTCGAGATC
>CAYXHU010000210.1:0-4444 GCA_964464675.1 uncultured Acidimicrobiia bacterium | reverse complement strand
GTGCGCTTTCTTGCTTTCAGCTCCCTCATGATTGCGACGAGTTGTTCACGGTTGAGTCCGTGACTCTCCATGAACCGGTCCAGATCCTCAGCGGACCGCAATTCCTTAAGAAAATGAGAAATCTTGATGGTAATTTTCTTGCCGTTCATTCGCCCGTTCCTTCTTACTAATTATGGCTCCTCAAACTCATTTGGCGGCCATAGCGGCGCCGTGGCCGGGAAGTCGGATCCCGACCACGGTGTTGCCCCGGGACGCGAGATCCTCACCGAGCCAGCGCATCTCCCCCGGCATCGCGGTGAACCCGTGTACCAGCACGCAGCCGGTCGATCCGCCCGGCAGCAGGAACGGAACTCCATCGGGCAGGAGATCGGCGCCGGGTTCGTGCATCTCGCCATGATGCCCGGTCGGCGGGGTCCCTGCGAGACCGCCCGCGCCCACCTCCCTGGGCGCCTCGATCCTCCGTGCACGGACCGTCCCGATCGGTCAGGATGGAGGCATGGACCTCGTCGGTGCGCGGCGTTTGGCGGCGGTGTGGGGGATCCCGTCGGTGGTGCTGCTCGTCATCGTCGCCCCGCCCCTCGTGCTGATCGGCCGGCTTCCGGATCCGCTGGCCGTTCATTGGGGAACGGGCGGAGCCCCGGATGGGAGCATGGGGTTCTGGTCTTCGCTGGCCTTCCTGGGCGGCTTCTGGCTGATCGCTTGGCTCGGCGTGCTCGTGGCCGGGCACCACGGCGTGCCGTCATCCCCGGCCCTGGCGGTCGTGTACTTCCTGGGGGGTCTCCTCGCCGCCGTGCAGATCGGCATCGTCGATCGCAACCTCAACGCAACCGACTGGACGGAAGCCGGGGAGCTGGAATGGTGGGGAGTGGCGCTCGTGATCGCCGCGGCGCTGGCGGCGGGTGTGGCCGGCTGGTACCTCGGCACCGGCGCCGGGTTCATGCGCACCGCCACGGCTCCCGGCACGATCCCGTCGGCGGGCCTCGGCGACGGCGAACCCGGGGAGTGGGCCGGCAGCGCCGCAGCCCGATGGCCGGTCGTCCTGGCAGTCGGGATGCTCGGGGCGATCCCGTTCCTGCCGGCTGAGTGGCGCTGGTTGCCGGTGGTTCCGGCGCTCCTCGTCGGGTTGTTCACCGCGGTGACGGTGACGGTGGATGGGTGGGGTGTGGCCGTCGGGCTCGGCTGGCTCGGATGGCCGCGGCGACGCCTGCGGCTCGACGAGCTGGACCGTGCCGAGGTCGTGGACGTGAAGCCGATCGCCTACGGTGGCTGGGGGTACCGGATCCGCCCCGGTTCGACCGCGGTGATCGTGCGCAGCGGCCCGGGCATCCGGTTCGTACGGCACGGACAGCGCGACTTCGTGGTGACCGTGGACGATCCCGCCCGAGGCGCCGGCGTGCTCAACGACCTGCTTCGTCGGGAGGGCCGGCTCGAGGAGGCGTGATGGGCGGTTTCGTCCCGGATCCCGCCGAGGTGGCCGGCCGCATCGTGAGGCTCGAGGCACGGCCGTTGCGGATTGCGGTCGACGGGGTCGATTGCTCCGGCAAGTCCACCTTCGCCGATCTCCTCGCCGGCCGGGTGGGGGCCCTGGGCCGGCAGGTGATCCGGGCGGAGGGAGACGCCTTCCTGCTTCCCAGGGCGCAGCGCCATCGCCGCGCCTACCAGGGTTCGGTGGACTACCAGGCCCTCCGTGAGCGGCTGCTCGAGCCCCTCGGCCCGGGAGGCGACCGTGCCTACCGAACGGGCGTGCGGGACGCGGCCACCGATCGGCCGATCGATGCTCCGTCCGCGACCGCAGCCGAGGACGCGGTGCTCATCGTCGACGGCGTGTTCCTGCAGCGCCGGGAGATCCGGGACTGCTGGGATGTGGTGGTGTGGATCGACGTCCCGTTCCAGGAGGCATTGCGGAGGGCACTGCTGCGGGACGCAGAACGATTCGGCGGGCGTGAGAAGGCGCGAGCCCGCTACCTGGAGCGCTACTGGCCGGGTCAGCGCCGCTACCTGGAGGAGTGTCATCCTGGGGAATCGGCGAACGTCGTGGTGACCACGGGCTGAACGTCAGAGCAGGCCGAGGTTGGCGATGGCATCGCCGCGGTTGACGAGCGGGCTGCGCGACAGCCCGATGACGATTCCGTCTGCGGGAGCCCGGGCCGTCGTGGGGCGTCCTCCCAGGACGTCCCCGATCTCGGCGATGGGATCACCCGCCGCAACCCGATCGCCGAGGCCTGCCACAACACGGGTGATCCCGCTGCGCCGGGCCCTCACCCACCTGGTCTTGGAGATCTCCAGCGGCCTTCCCCGCGCCGCGGGGGCGGAGGCGAGCATCCCCAGAGCGGCGAGCACGCGCAGGGTGCCGTCGACGCCGATCCCGATGGGTTCGGGGTCGAAGCGGTGCGCCTGGCCGCCCTCGTAGACGAGGGTGGTGACCCCGCGTTGCGCGGCGGCCTGGCGCAGCGAGCCGTCCCGGACGGCGGCTCTCACCATGAGGGGCGCCCCGAACGCGGCGGCGAGCCGCCGCACGTCGGGATCTCTCAGGTCTCCTCGGATGTGCGGCAGGTTGAACCGGTGGTCGGTGCCCGTGTGGTAGTCGATCCCTGCGATGCAGCGGTCCACGATCGTGGTCATGAACAGGTGGGCGATCCGGGCGGCCAGCGAGCCGCGCGCCGAACCGGGAAAGGAGCGGTTGAGGTCTCGCCGGTCTGGGAGGTAGCGGCTCTCGGCGATGAAGCCGAGCACGTTCACCGCGGGGACCGCGATGACGGTTCCTCGCAGCGCCCGGGCGTCGAGCGCCGCGGCGACCCTCCTCGTGATCTCGACCCCGTTGACTTCGTCCCCATGGATCGCTCCGCTCAGCCAGACCACCGGACCGGCGTTCCTGCCGTGGACGACCGCCAGGGGCACGGACAGCGGCGCACCCGTGGGGAGCCGCATCAACGGGAGGTCGAGCACGGCGCGGCGTCCCGGCCCAACAGCGGTCCCGGCGATCTCGAAGGGAGATACCCGGTCAGTGCCGGATCCGGTCACGCGTGCCTCCCGGTGCCGCTCTGGCCTCGATGAACTCGATGACCGCTCCGGCGACGTCGATGCCCGTGGCTCCTTCGATTCCCTGCAGCCCGGGCGACGAGTTGACTTCGATCACCACGGGGCCGTCGTTCGACTGGAGGAGGTCGACGCCGGCGACGTTGAGCCCGAGCACCTTGGCGGCCTTGACCGCCGCGCTGCGCTCGGAGCGCGTCAACGAGACCGGCTCGGCCGTGCCGCCGCGGTGCAGGTTGCTCCGGAACTCGCCCGGCGCGGCGATGCGGCGCATGGCGGCGATCACCTTCCCGCCGACGACGAATGCCCTGATGTCGGTCCCGCCTGCCTCTTTGACGAAGCGCTGCACGAGGATGTTGGCGTCGAGTTGCCGGAACGCGCCGATCACCGACTCCGCCGCCTTGCGGGTCTCCGCGAGGACCACCCCCATGCCCTGGGTGCCTTCGAGCAGCTTGACCACCAGCGGTGTGCCGCCGACGGTGTCGAGCAGTCCGGTGGTGTCCTTGGTGGCGTGGGCGAACCCGGTGACCGGCATCGCCACCCCGGCACGTGCCAGCAGCTGCATCGACCGGAGCTTGTCCCTGGCTCTCGTGATCGCCTGCGACTCGTTGGCCGGGAACACGCCCATCATCTCGAACTGGCGGACGACGGCGGTGCCGTAGAACGTGTACGACGCCCCGATCCTGGGGATGACGGCATCGAAGTGGAGCTCCTCGCCGGCGAAGATCACCCGGGGCTTGTGCGTCGTGATGTTCATGTAACAGCGCAGGTAGTCGACCACCTGGACTTCGTGGCCGCGCTCCCGTCCGGCCCGGACGAGCCTCTGCGTCGAGTACAGGGAAGCCCGGCGGGACAGCACCCCGATCCTCACGGCGCGCCCCCATGCTCCGGCCGGCCGGTGAGGAACGACCGGCCCGGATCGACGACGAACCGTCCCCGGATCGCCTGTCGGCCCAGCAGCATGCGGAACCCCATCTCGTCGCGCCGGGTGAGGGTGATCTCGATCGGCCACAGGTGGCCGCCCAGCCGGAGGGTGGTGACGATCACCGGCCTGGGCTCGCTGCCGCCTCCCGAGTTGCGGACCTCCCGCACGTCTGCGAGATCGGCGACGCACTCGACCGTGTGGCGCATCGAGCGCTGCACGGGGTGGAGGACGAAGCGGACGCGTCTCGTCCCTTCCTCCTCGAAGACGACGGTATCCCAGGCATGCAGGCTGGAGGTGCGGGCCCCGGTGTCCACCTTCGCCTTGATCGCGGGGACACCCAGGTCGGGCAGTGCTGCCCATTCCCTCCACCCGATGTGTACTTGTGTCCTCATCACCACCATTAGACCCGATTCGAGCGGGCAGCGGGTAGGGAGCGGGCTTCACGCGCGTTTCTCGTCTGTTCCCGCCGAAGAGCTGCGCCTTCGG
>CAYXHU010000209.1:0-4445 GCA_964464675.1 uncultured Acidimicrobiia bacterium | reverse complement strand
TCGGCAACCGGCCCCATCCGCGACGACCAACGCCCCGGCGTCTTGGTGCTCCGTCACGATCCCGCCGAGGGCATGGCGGCTTTCGACGTGCCCCCGGCATCGTGGCTCCAGACCGAAATGGTGGTGATCGCCGGCGGCTCGCCGGTGTGGACCGGTGACGCCGGCGGCAGCGGTTGGACCCGGGTGGGCTTCGAGCAGATCGCCGCCTGGGATCCCGACCAGATCTTCCTCATCTCCTACGCCGGAGACCCCGCAGCCGTGGTCGACGACCTGCTGGCCGACGGGGCGTGGCAGGAACTGCGTGCCGTGCGCGACGGGTCGGTGTTCGGCTGGCCGGGCGACCTGAGCAGTTGGGATCAGCCGGACACTCGCTGGATCCTCGGGCTCACCTGGCTGTTCACGAAGGTCCAGCCCGGCGCGGCCGCCGGCATCGACATCACGACCGAGACGGGCGACCTGTTCACCGGCCTGTATCGGCTTACCCCCGAAGCGGTTCGAATCGAGGTGCTGCCGCTGCTGACCGGAAGCCTCCCTTGACCGCGGCTCCCGCGCTACCGGTCAGACGGACCTCGGCGCTGAGGACGCTATGGCCGCTGGGGGTCGCCCTCGTCGCGGTGGCGACACTGTCGTTGTTCGTCGGACGCTACCCCGACCCGTTCTGGACCTCGCCCAGCCTGCTGTGGCAGGACGATCTGGCCGCCCGCGTCGTCTGGTCGTATCGGCTGCCCCGGATCCTGGCAGCGGTGCTCCTCGGCATGAGCCTGGCCGGCGGTGGGATCGTCCTGCAGACGGTGTTCCGCAACCCTCTGGTCGAGCCCGGATTCCTCGGAGTGTCGCAGGGGGCCGCCTTCGGAGCTTCCCTCGCGATCCTGGGTCTCGGAGCTGGCGCGTCGCCGCTCGCCGTGGAGGCCGCGGCGATGCTGTTCGCCGTCGCCGGGTTGGCCCTCTCGGCGGTGATCGCCCGCCGCCTCCGCTTCGGTGGGTGGGTGCTGCGCCTGGTGCTGGGCGGCATTGCGGTCTCGGCGCTGTTCTCGGCTGGAGTGGGGATCGTCAAGTACTTGGCCGACCCCCTCGCCGAACTGCCGGTCATCACCTTCTGGCTGCTCGGGGGCCTCTCCGGCATCTCGTGGCAGGCGGTGGTCCACCTGCTCCCATTCGTGCTCCCCGGCCTCGCCGTCGTCCTCGCCATGCGGTGGCGCCTCAACCTCCTCAGTCTTCAGGACGAGACGGCGTTCTCGCTCGGCACCGCCCTCACCCGGGAACGCGCCCTGGTGCTGGCGGGCGCAGTGGCCGCCGTGTCGGCGGCGACGGCCGCCGCCGGGATCATCGGGTGGGTTGGGCTCATGGTCCCCCACCTGGCTCGCCGGGCCTACGGGGCAGATTCCCGCATCGCGGTGCCGGCTTCCCTGCTGATCGGGGCCATCCTCGTGGTGATCTGCGACGACGTCGCCCGCACCCTGTTGGCCGGGGAGATCCCCCTCGGGATCGTGACCTCGCTCGCCGGTGCTGCCGGGTTCATCGTGCTGATGACCCGCACCACCCTCCGGGTGCCCCGATGATGGAAGGCCCCGCCCTCTCGTTCGCCGGAGTCGACTTCGCGTACGATCCCTCCGGTCCCGGTGTGCTGCACGACGTCACCCTGGACGTCCTCGACGGAGCGGTCACCGCCGTCCTCGGACCCAACGGAGCCGGCAAGACCACCCTGCTCCACCTGGCACTGGGTCTGCTGCCGCCCACCTCGGGCGCCATCAGTGTGTACGGACGCTCCCAGACCGGCCTGACTCGGCGGGAACTGAGCCGACTGGTCGCCATGGTTCCCCAGAACGAGCATGTTCCCTTCGACTTCACAGTGTTGGAGTACGTGCTGATGGGGCGCAGCCCATACATCTCCACTTTGGGGATGCCGTCCTCCGCCGACGAACGCGCCGCCGTCGACAGCCTGCGCATGCTCGGCCTCGGGGAGTTGGGAGCCCGGCCGGTCCCGGAGTTGAGCGGCGGGGAGCGGCAGTTGGTGACCCTGGCGCGAGCCCTCACCCAGAGCCCTCGGATCCTGCTCCTCGACGAACCGGCCGCCCACCTCGACCTGAGCAACGCCATGCGGCTGAACTCCATCCTCGAACGGCTGGGCCGGGAAGGCACCACCGTGGTGTTCAGCACCCACGACCCGGCGGGAGCGGCCGCGGTGTCGGATCACATGGTGCTGATGCGCGCCGGGCGAGTGGTCCGAAGCGGCCCCACCGGGATGGTCTTCACCTCCCGGCACCTCACCGAGGCCTATGCGGTCCCGATCGCGGTAGCTGCCGTCGACGGGCACCCGGTGGTGGTGCCCGGAGCACAACGATGAGCACCCCGGTTGGCGTCGTCGTCCTGGTCACCGGGTCAAGGGGCGCCGGCAAGACGGCCTTCTGCCGTCGGCTCCTGCAGGCCACGCGGGACTCGTGCCCCAGCGTTGCGGCAGCGGGGGTCCTGTCGCCCAAGGTGTTCGAGCAGGGCAGGGAGGCGGCCATCGATCTGGTCGACGTCGCCACCGGACGGCGCCGCCGCCTGGCGACCCCCACCGAGGGATGTGACGGGCAGGAGCCGCCCGCCACCCCGCGATGGCGCTTCGACGCCGCGGCCCTGGATTGGGGTGATCGATTGCTCGGAGCGGCAACGCCCTGCGATCTGCTGATCGTGGACGAGCTCGGCATCCTGGAGCTCGAGCAGAGCCGAGGTTGGCGCAATGGCGTGGCCGCCGTCGATTCGCGAGCGTTCGGAGCCGCGTTCGTCGTGGTCCGTCCCCGACTGCTCGCCGTCGCCCTGCAACGCTGGCCGATGTCACGCCTGATCCGGATCCACGGCCCAGACACCGTCGAACCTGCAACCCGACGGGCCGCCGCGCGGGTCGTCTCCCTCCTGACCGGCTCCTGACGGATCGGCACCCCGTTCGACACTCCCCGGCGTGACCGGGGACCAACGGCCCTACGGACCGAGGCCCGAGTGTGTCATCCTGCGGCCATGGATTCAACGACTCTTGAATCAACGTCGATCGAATCTGCAGCGGCCGGCTTCTCGGCGCTGGGAGACCCGATCCGGCTTCGAATCCTCGCCGAACTCCGAGACGGGCAGCGGTGCGTCTGCGAGCTGTTGGAGGAGATCGGGATAGCCCCGAACCTCCTGTCGTACCACCTGCGGGTGCTACGTGATGCCGGGTTGGTGGAGGCGTCGCGTCGGGGCCGCTGGGTGGACTACCGGCTGGCCGACCGGGGGCTCGATGGCCTGCGGGCGGCGATTCCCTCGGGAGAGGGCGGGTGAGCAGCCGGGCTTCTCCGGTTCGGGACGATCGGCGTTCGTGGCGGTCGGATGATCGGGCCGCCTGGCTTGGCGTGTCGGCAGCTGCGGTGGCCTGGGGGTTCGCCTACGGACTGAACCGGCCGCTTTGGGACTGGGTGGTGCACGGACTCCTCGGCCTCGATGCCGGGACCTCCCTCGGCGACGGAACGCACTTCTTCTTCTACGACACGGTGAAGATCGCCCTGTTGCTGGGCGGGATCATCTTCGCGGTCACCGTGCTGCGGACCTTCATCTCGGTGGAGCGCACCCGGGAACTGCTGGGCGGCCGCCGCCAGATCCTCGGCTACGTGCTGGCGGCGGTCCTGGGGGTGGCCACTCCGTTCTGTTCGTGTTCGGCGGTGCCGGTGTTCATCGGGTTCGTGGCCGCCGGCGTTCCGCTGGGGATCACGATGACGTTCCTGATCGCCAGCCCGTTGGTGAACGAGGTGGCGGTGGTGCTGGTAGGTGGGTCGTTCGGATGGCATGTCGCCGCCCTCTATGTCGCCACAGGCCTGGCCATCGCGGTGGCCGCCGGCGTCGTCATCGGGAGGCTGGGTTTGGAGCGGTGGGTCGAAGGGTTCGTGTACGAGACCCGCGTGGGGGCAACGGCCACGACGGGGCATCGGCCCTCCTGGCGGGAACGGTTCACACTCGCACGCGGTGAAGTGGCATCGATCCTGCGCCGGATCTGGCCGTTCCTGCTGATCGGCATCGGAATCGGAGCATTCATCCACGGGTGGGCGCCGGAGGACTTCTTCGCCCGTTACGCCGGGCCCGACAACCCCCTGGCCGTGCCCGTGGCCGTCGTCCTCGGTATCCCGTTGTACTCGAACGCGGCCGGGACCATCCCCCTCGTCGAAGCCCTCCACGCCAAAGGCGTGGCACTGGGCACCTCGCTGGCGTTCATGATGTCGGTCGTCGCCCTCTCCCTCCCCGAGATGGTGCTGCTGCGCCGCGTCCTCCGCCCCAAGCTGCTCGCCACCTTCGTCGGTGTGGTGGGAGCGGGGATCCTGGCCGTCGGTTTCCTGTTCAACGTCGTGCTGTGAGAAAGGACCCGATCATGCAGATCAAGGTGCTCGGCGCCGGATGCGCCAACTGCCACACCCTCGAAGCGCGCACCAACCGGGCGCTGG
>CAYXHU010000208.1:0-4452 GCA_964464675.1 uncultured Acidimicrobiia bacterium | reverse complement strand
CATACTCGCCTGGAGCCGGAAGGTGACGGGGGGAAGGTTTCTGCAGGGGTCCTGACAGAGCACTCGCCGCACCGCTACGCTGGCCCGTCGTGCCCGGACTGCTCGCCTTCCACGCCCACCCCGACGACGAATCCCTCTCGATGGGAGGGTCGCTGGCTCGTTACGCCGACGCCGGCGAGCACGTGGTCGTCGTCACCGCGACCGGAGGCGAGGTCGGCGAGATCCACAATCACGACGATCCGGAATCCCTGCGGGACCGGCTGGCGACGGTACGCGAGGACGAGCTGCGCGCCGCATGCGCCATCCTGGGCGTCACCCGGGTCGAACTGCTCGGCTACCGGGACAGCGGGATGATGGGCACCGCCGACAACGACCACGACGGCTCGTTCTGGCAAGCCGACTTCATGGAGGCGACCGGTCGGCTGGTCGCCCTCCTCCGAACGCACCGGCCCGAGGTGGTCACCGCCTACGACCCGTTCGGCGGGTACGGCCACCCCGACCACATCCAGGTGCACCGGGTGGGCACGGCGGCGTTCTTCGGGGCCGCCGACGTCGGCCGGTTCCCGGCATCGGACTTCGGCGAGCCCTGGCAGCCGCAGCGCCTCTACTGGGCTACGTGGCCCCGGGAGCGGGCCCGCCAGGTGCGGCGCATGATGGTCGAGCTCGGCCAGATGACGCCCGAGGATGCCGCGCAGGAGCCTGCGGCGGGCACGAGGGACGAAGACATCACCACCAGGGTGGACGTCCGGCCCTGGTTCGAGCGCAAATGGGACGCCGTGCTCGCCCACCACACCCAGATCGCCGCGGACTCCTGGTTCCGGACGATGCCCGAGGGCATGCGCCGTGAAGGGTTCTCAACCGAGACGTATGTGCTCGTGGTCGACCGCACCGGAACCGGCGGCGAAGCCGGCGATCTCTTCGGCGGCCTGCGCCGGTCCTGATGGACGCAGCAGGCCGCTGGGCGTCGCAGCTCGAAGCGTGGGCGATCCCGCAGCACCTGCTCGATGCCGTGCCCGACTCGCCCTACACGTGGCCGGTGGAGCTGTGGAGGCGCATGCAGCGCGACGAGCGGACGGGCGCCACGGCGACGCTGCGGGTGGTGCTCGGCATGCTCGGCGACCAGGGGACTCTCCTCGACGTAGGGGGCGGCACCGGACGAGCCTCGCTGCCCGCGGCCGCCGCCGGGCATCCGCTCACGGCCGTCGAACCCAGTCCGGAGATGGCCGAGGGGCTCCGCTCCGAGGCCGAGCGCCTCGGCGTCGCGGTGAGGGTCATCGAGGACTCGTGGCCCGAAGCGGCCGACGCGGTCGGCGGCCACGACGTCGTCCTGTCGGCGAACGTGGTGTACGGGGTGGCCCGGATCGGGCCGTTCCTCGCGGCGCTGCACGCCCGGGCGAGACGCGGGGTCGTCGTCGAGTTGTCACCGCGCCATCCCCGCGCCAACCTCGCTCCGTACTTCAGGGCGCTCCACGGCCTGGACCGCCCCGACGGTCCCACGGCCGAGCTGTTCGTGGAGGTGGTCGCCGAGACGTTGGGGGTCGAACCCGCCGTCGAGGTGTGGTCGCGCCCCAGCGTCATGCGGTTCGCCGACCTCCAGGAGCTCCTCGACCTCTACCGGCGCCGTCTGGTGCTCCCCGCCGAGCGGTCCGGCGAGCTCGCCGACCTCCTCGAGCCCGAGATCCGCGACGAGGGCGGCTGGCTCACCGTCGGAGCGCCGGAACGGCCCTCGTGCACCGTGTGGTGGCGGTCCGGCTGACGCGGCGCGCTCACTCGGTCGAGCGTTCCTTGCGCTCGACGCGGGCCTCGATCAGGTGCGAGGCGAGCTGCCCGGCCAGAGCCACGATGATCCCGACTCCCACCAGCACGTAGAAGATCGTGAACAGCCGTCCGGCGAAGGTCGTCGGCGCGAGATCGCCGTACCCGACGGTGGCGAGGGTGATCACCGAGAAGTAGATCCCCTGGAAGAAGGTCCACCCCTCCGTCCTGGCGTAGAAGAGCCCCCCGACGAGGATCATCGTCAACGCCAGCCACACGACGCCCCGAAACGCCGGGTCGCTCCAGCCGCGGCGCAGCGCCCTTCCCAGTCTGCGAAACACAACGAGCAGTCCGAACATGCCTCCCCCGGTCCGCGCAGGGCTCAGGCTATCCGGTGGCGTCCCGGCGGGCGCGCACCCACAGGGCCGTCGGCGTTTCGGAGCGGCGGGCTGCTACTCGACGTCCCAGGTGCCGGTCGTGGAGATCAGCTTCGCCAGGTCGCCCGGCCCGCGGCTCGCCTGGGCGGCGACGATCTGGTCGTTCAGCTCGTCCTCGTACACCGTGCGCTTCGCTTCCCGGAACACGCCGATCGGGGTCGGGCCGAACGGGCCGTGCGACAGCCGGCTCAGCGCGAACGCCGCGGTGGGATCCTCGGCGTGCTCGTCGTGCACGTAGACGGCGTCGATCCCCACGTCGGCGACCTCGACGACCCTCGCTCCGCCTGCCTCGAGCACGACGCCGAACTCGTCGTTCGCCCCGAAGACGACCGGCTTGCCGTGCTCCAGGTTGATCCGGTTCTCGTCGCGGTGCTCGCGGCCGGTGAGCTTGATGAACGCCTTGTCGTTGAAGACGTTGCAGTTCTGGTAGATCTCGATGAAGGCCGACCCGCGGTGCTCGTAGGCGCGGCGAAGCATCTCCGTCGTGTGGGGACGATCCATGTCGATGGTGCGCGCCACGAACGCCGCCTCTGCCCCCAGAGCGAGGCTCACCGGGTTGAACGGGAAGTCGATCGCTCCCATCGGACTCGACTTGGTCCGCTTCCCGTGCTCGCTCGTCGGCGAGTACTGGCCCTTCGTGAGACCGTAGATCTGGTTGTTGAACAGCAGCACCTTGAGGTTGATGTTGCGGCGCATGGCGTGGATCAGGTGGTTCCCGCCGATCGACAGTGCGTCCCCGTCGCCGGTGACCACCCACACGGTGAGCTCCGGATTGGCGACGGCGATCCCGCTGGCGATCGCCGGGGCCCGGCCGTGGATGCCGTGCATCCCGTACGTGCTCATGTAGTACGGGAAGCGGGCGGCGCAGCCGATGCCGCTCACGAAGACGTGCCGTTCCTTCTCGAGCTCGAGTCCCGCCAGGAAATTCTGCACCGAAGCGAGGATCGTGTAGTCCCCGCAGCCGGGGCACCAGCGGACCTCCTGGTCGCTCTGGAAGTCGTGCCGGGTGTAGCGGGTGGCAGTGCCGTCGCTCATGACTCCAGGACCTCCAGGATCTTCGCGTGAATCTCGCCGGCCTTGAACGGCTGGCCTTGGACCTTGCTGTAGCGGACTGCGTCGACCAGGAAGTCCTGGCGGACCAGCCGCCACAGGTGGCCCCGATTGAGCTCGGGGACGAGCACGGTCTCGAAGGACCGCAGCACCTCGCCCAAGTTGCGCGGGAAGGGGTGCAGGTGGCGCAGGTGAACCCTGGCCACCTTGTGGCCGTCGCCTCGCACCCGCCGCACCCCGGCCATGATGGCCGCATACGAGGAACCCCACCCGAGCACCAGCAGGTCGGCGTCCTCGTCGCCGTCGACCACGACCTCGGGGATGTCGTCGGCGATCCCGTCGATCTTGCGCTCCCTGAGCAGCGTCATGTGCTCGTGGTTCTGCGGCGTGTAGTTCACGTTGCCGGTGCCGTCCTCCTTCTCGAGGCCCCCGATGCGGTGCTCCAGCCCCGGGGTGCCCGGGACGGCCCACGGGCGGGCCAGGGTGCGCTCGTCGCGCAGGTAGGGCATGAACTCGCCGTTGGAGTTCGGCGATGTGGTGAACGGGACGGAGATGTCCGGAAGCGTCTCGATGTCGGGGACCTTCCACGGCTCGGCGCTGTTGGCCACGTACCCGTCCGACAGCAGGATGACCGGCGTCATGTACTTGAGGGCGATGCGGGCCGCCTCGATGGCGGTCTCGAAGGCATCCGAGGGCGACGAAGCGGCGATCACCGGCAGCGGCGCCTCGCCGTGCCGGCCGTGCAGCGCCATGAGCAGGTCGGCCTGCTCGGTCTTGGTCGGCAAGCCCGTCGAGGGCCCGCCTCGCTGCACGTCGACGATCACGAGCGGCAGTTCGGTCATCACCGCTAGGGAGATGGTCTCGCTCTTCAGCGCCAGGCCGGGCCCGCTGGTGCCGGTCACCCCGAGGTGGCCGGCGAACGATGCGCCGAGGGCGGCTCCGACGGCGGCGATCTCGTCCTCCGCCTGGAAGGTGCGCACCCCGAAGTTCCGGTGGCGCGCCAGCTCGTGGAGGATGTCCGACGCCGGGGTGATCGGGTACGACGCGTAGAAGAGCGGCAGCTTGGCCTGCTGAGCCGCGGCGATGAGACCCCAGGCGAGACCCTGGTTGCCGGTCACGGTCGCGTAGGTTCCCTGAGGCAGCGGGGCCGGCTTCACCTCGAAGGTGTGGCGGAACACCTGGGTGGTGATCCCGAAGTTGTAGCCGGCTC
>CAYXHU010000207.1:0-4459 GCA_964464675.1 uncultured Acidimicrobiia bacterium | reverse complement strand
GTAGCGAGCGGGCGAGGCCTGGCAGAACCCGACGAATCCGCTCACCGCCTCGGTGAGCGCCGCGACCCGGTCCTCGCTCTGCAGCGCCCCTTCCCACTGCTCGTAGTGAGAGGCGAGGGCCCGATACCCCTCGGCGAACATGGCGTCGTAGATGGCGTCCTTGTTGGGGAAGTAGGTGTAGAGCGACGGAGCCTTCATCCCGACCCGCCGGCCCAGCTCCCGCAGCGAGATGCCGGACACGCCCTGGTCCCCGGCCAGCACCCAGGCGGCGTCGAGGATCTCGCGCCGGGTGGCCTGGTGACGGCGGGCTCGAATGTCGGTCATGGTCAAATCCTAACACTGTTTGGTAATACTAACAAAGTTCGGCGACAGCGTCGCCCGACCTCCGGTTGGCCGCGTTCGCCCCTACGCTGCGCCGCCGTGCACACCAAAGGTGAGATCAGGGTCCATGCCGCCCGTCCCGAGAGGCCGCGAGCACGCCGGGCGGCACCGGCGGCGATCCTCCTGGCAGTGGTGGTGGCCGTCACCCTGGTGGGCTTCGGCGCCTTCGACGGATCGGGCACTGCCGAGCCGGACCCCATCCCCACGGCGGCCGAATCGGCCCTGCTGGCGGTCGAGGAGTTCGCCATGGCCTGGAATCGGGGCGACGCGGACGTCGTGGACGGCTTCATCGCCGAGGAGTGGGAGACCATCGTCCTCCCGGCGCTCGCCGGTCCCGTGCTCCGGCCGGAGGACGGCCGGGAGGCACTCACCGAGGCGATCGGCTTCCTCACCTCCCTGACGAGCCTCTCGCTGGGACCGTGTGCCGCCGAGATGTCGCCGCCGGACTCCCCCACCACCGCGGTGGTGCGCTGCGACGAAGCTGTCTTCGGCGGCCACTACCTCGAGGCGGTGCGAAGCTCGATCTGGCACGACATCGCGGCGCCGGCTCCCGACCCTGGGATCGTCTTCGGCGTTCGGGGCGACCGCCTGCTCGGCATTGCCACCGACGCCGGCGGCTTCGCCCCCCAGGCGTACTGCATCTGGGCGGAGCAGACCCGCCCGGACGCGGCGGCAACCCTGTTCGACCTGCACTGCCGACCGATCACCGCGGCAGGACAGGCCGAGCTCCATGCCGAACTGGCCGCGGGGTTCCTGGCCGCAGGGGCACCGCTGCCCTCGCGCCACCTCACGGAGGCGCGCCTCAACGCCCTGTACGTGGACAGGTTCGTGGAGCACCACAACCTGCAGGACACGTACACGGCACAGAACTGGCTGTCGCACACGGTCGGTGCGACCACGCTCCCCGGCTTCGCCGGGACGGGAAACGTCGAGGTGCCTTCCGTGGACGACTACCTGTCGTGGAGTGCCACCCTGCTGCAGATCGATGCCGGCACGTGCACCGTCGAGCCCGGAACGGTGACGACGGTGGTGGACTGTCCCGGCATGTCGGTGAGCGGGCCGTTGTTCGACGAGCCGCTCCCCCAGCCGACACGCTTCGTGCTCTCCACTGCGCATCGCGGAGGCACGATCGCCCGGGCCTACGGCCGCATCGTCGCCGTCGAACCGCTCGCCGACGTCCCCGTACCGATCGAGGATGTCTGCCGCCGGCTGCAGCAGACCGATCCGACGGCTGCGAGCCTGGCTTTCGACGATGACTGCACCCCCGTCTACACGGGACGAGCAGCCGACGTCCTCGCCACGGCGCTGCGCGAGGAGTGACCCCCACCCGCGTAGTTGCCGACGAGCGTCGTAGCATCGGGCTTCGATGAGCGACTACCACCTCCACCTGCATCCCCACGGTCCCGCCCCGAGCGGGTGGACCGCACGGCCCTACCCGGTCAGCGTCGTCGAGCAGTACGTGGAGGCCGCCGCCTCGCAGGGCGTCTCCGAACTCGCCTTCACCGAGCACCTCTACCGCTGCGTCGAGTCTGCCGAGGTGCTCTGCAGGTGGTGGGACGCCGAGCCGGACCCCGCCCTCGCCGCGGCCACCGAGCGCCGTGTCGACGCGGAGCGCTTCCTCTCGCTCGAGCACTACGTTGACCTGATCCTGCGTGCCAAGGACGCCGGGCTGCCCGTGCTGCTCGGTCTCGAGGTGGACTTCTTCCCGGAGACGATCGACGACGTCCTCGACTTCCTGGAGCCCTACCCGTGGGACGTGCTGATCGGCTCGGTCCACTGGCTGGGCGGCTGGCAGTTCGACCAGCCGGGCAACGAGGCCGAATGGGACCGGCGGGGCGACCGGGCCGTGTACGAGCACTACTTCGACGTGGCCACCCAACTCGCCGCCTCGGGGACGGTGGACGTGCTCGCCCACGTGGACCGCTGCAAGATGCAGGGACGCCGCCTCGATACCGAGCCCCTCGACCTGTACGAGGGGCTGGTGGGCGCTGCGGCGTCTTCCGGAGTCGCCGTGGAGTTGTCGAGCGCCGGGCTTCGCCAGCGCATCGGCGAGGTCTATCCGGCGCCGACACTGCTGCGGATGCTCCGGGAAGCCGGCATCGACATCACGTTCGCCAGCGATGCCCACATGCCGGAGATGGCCGGCTGGGAGCATGCCGAGCTCCGGTGCATCGCACTGGCGGCCGGGTACACCCACTCCGCCCGGTTCCGCGCCAGGCGGCGCCACCTGGAGCCCATCGAGCCGATGGCTCGCGCCTACGGCACCCTCGACTGAGCCGAGCCCCGATCGCTGCGGCGATCAGGCGCGCCCTGCGGCCACCTCGTCCTCCCGGGTCCGCCCGGCGAGCAGGATCAGGTCCTCGTGCAGCTCGAACCACACGTTGTGGTAGCTGTCGATGCGCGGGGAGGCGATGTAGGCGTGGTCCCCGGCACCCACCTTTCCCGCAGCACGCTCGAGCCGCCTCAGGTAGTCGCCGAGGCGCGCCAGGCCCTCGACCAGGGTGGCCAACCACACCGCCGCGTCGCCGTGGAGCGCCGCGAAGTCGGCCAGCACTCCGGCGTCGTACTCGGCGTCCGAGTGGTCGTTCATGACCTGCTCACCGTCCACCTCGCGCATCTGCCACGCCGTCACGATCACCTTCATGCGCTGGTCGAGCGGCAGGAACCCGTCCAGTGCCGCCGATGCGTTCTCGACTCCCCACGCTTCTCGGTCCTCGGACATCATCTCGGCCGCGAGCAGCTTCCCGTCCCCGGTCAGCCGGAACATCGGCCCAGCCATCTCGGTGATCCCGTCGGCGGTCATCCGGTTCAGCAGGTCGCTCACCACCTCGGGCGTGGTCATGAGGGATTCGGCGAGCCCGTCGGGTGTCACGAAACCCTTGATCGCCACGAAGCGGATCAGCCTCTCCACCGTGGGCCGCCCTGCCTTCTCGGCGGCTGCGGCCTCTTCGCGTTCGGTCATCGGCACGCCCTCCTCTCCTCTCCCGGGAATCTCGATACCGAGCTCATCGGCCCAGGACAACAAGGTCGCCGCCTCGGGGACGATCTCCATCTCGCCGCCGACCGCGCCTTCGAACACCTCGCCGGTGTCCCCGTCGATCGTGAGCACGTCCCCCGGCCCAAAGCCGCGCGGCCCGATCGTCACGGTGCCGTCCTCCACCCGGACTGCCGAAGCCCCGACGACGGCGGGGATGCCCCACCCGCGGGCCACCACCGCAGCATGGCTGGCCAGACCGCCCGTCGATGTGAGAATCCCGGCAGATCGTGCCATGCCGTGGACGTCGTCGGGTGAGGTCTCGCGCCGCACCAGGATCACCCGTGCGCCGGCCTCGGCCATCGCCACGGCGGTGTCCGGGGACGTGGCGATCTCGCCGGTGGCCCGGCCCGGTGAGGCGCCGAGCCCGGAGGTCAGCGCAGGCACCTCCTCACCGTGGCGATCGGCACGTTGCGGAGGATCGATCAGGTACCCGGCGACCCGGCGAACCGCGTCCGCTCGCGACAGCGGGAAGCCCTCGTCTTCGGCCATGTCGACGGCGATGCGCAGCGCAGCCTGGGGACTCCGCTTGCCGATCCTGGTCTGCAGCATCCAGAGCTTGCCCCGCTCGATGGTGAACTCGATGTCGCACACGTCGGCGTAGTAGCGCTCCAGCGTGTCGGCGTAGCGCTTCAGCTCGGCGGCCAACTCGGGCATCCGTTCGTCGAGCACGGCGATCGGCTCGGTCTGATGCGTCCCGGCCACGACGTCCTCTCCCTGTGCGTCGAACATGACGTCGCCGTACATCGCCTGCTCGCCGGTCGCCGGATTGCGGGTGAAGACGACCCCGGTCGCCGAATCACCGCCGAGGTTGCCGAAGACCATCGCCTGCACGGTGACGCCGGTCCCCATGTCGTCGGGTATGCCTTCACGTTGCCGGTAGGTGCGGGCCCGATCGCCCTGCCAGGACCGGAACACGGCCTCGACAGCGCCTCGAAGCTGCCGCCAAGGGTCGTCGGGCACCTCTTCGGCTCCCACGACGTCCCGGTACATCGTCACGAACCGGGCCCGGCACGCCTCGGCGAACTCGGGATCACCGGAGCG
>CAYXHU010000206.1:0-4466 GCA_964464675.1 uncultured Acidimicrobiia bacterium | reverse complement strand
CGGCCGACTCCCAGGGCCAGAGGGGGATCACCAAGGTGAACGCGCCGGAGCTGCTCGACGGAGCGGTGGCGGCGGCTCGCGCCGCGTCCCGCTCGTCCACCGCCGTCGCCGAGGAGTTCGTCGCCGGGCCCGAGGTGACCGCCAGCGCGTGGGTGAGCCGGGGCACGGCCCGGGTGCTCATGGTGACCGATCGCGTCACCTACAACCCTCCCCCGCACATCGGCATCGCCGTGCAGCACGTGTACCCGAGCGCCGCCGCCCGGGGGCGGCTCCCAGAGGTCGAGGAGGCGGTACGGGCCGCGGCCTCGGCCTATCGAATGGAGGAGGGGCCGCTCTACCTCCAGCTGCTCGTGGCAGACGACAGGGTCTGGGTGGTGGAAGCCGCAGCCCGGGTGGGCGGCGGCCACGAGGCGAGCCTGATCCCCCACGTGAGCGGGGTCGACGTCACCGATCGGTTGATCGATCTGGCTCTGGAGGGCCGCGCCGCGCCCGTCGCCTACGACTACGACGACGCGTCGCCGGGCACCCATGCCGTCATCAACTTCCTCGTCGCCCGTCCCGGCACCGTGCACCGCTCGGAGGGGTTCGAGGATCCTCCACCCGGCTTCGTGGAAGGCGGCTTCTACGTCGGCGCCGGATTCACCCAGGGGGAGATCGTCGATTCGCTCGGCCGGGTCGGGTGGTTCCTGGCCGAAGGCCGCGACCCGGACGAGGCGATGCGTCGGGTTCACGCCATCGCCGGACACCTGCGCTTGGAGGACGCCGGGGGCAAGAACCTGCTGTTCCAGCCGCCCCGCGAACATCTGCTCGGGGGGTGACTCATCCCGGGGCGGGCGGCTCGGCCCGCGCCGGACGCTCCGACACCGCGATGCCGACGACCACCAGGGCGATCCCGGCCGCCTCGGCCCAGCTCGGAGTCTGCCCGAGCGCCACGAACCCGGTGGCCGCCGCCGTCACTGGGAGCAGCGCCAGCAGGAACGCGAACCTGGCCCGGGGGATCCGCTGGAGGATCACCTGGTCCAACCCGTACGGCAGCGCGTTGGAGAGGACGGCGGTGGCGAGCGCCAGCAGCAACACCCAGGGAGCGTCGCCGAACTCCATCGCCCGCGGCGCCGCGACCGGCGCGATCACCAGCGCGCCGACGAGCATCCCGATCCCCAGCCCGTCTGCGGCCCGTGCCTCGGAGGCAACCCGGGCACCGAGCACGATGTAACCCGCCCAGAAGGCTGCCGCCATGAGCGCGAACACCACGCCGGCCGCGTTCGCCTCGAACTGCACGTCGGCGAGCACGGCCACTCCTGCAACGGTGAGCGCGAGGGCTCCGAGCGACCGCCGGGTCCGCGAGCCCAGCACGGCGACCGCGACCGGGCCGGTGAACTCGATGGCGACGGTCGTCCCCAGCGGCAGCCGGTCGAGCGCCAAGTAGAACGACAAGTTCATCGCCGCCAGAGCGCTTCCGAAGAGGCCTGCCAGCACCACCTGGCGGCGCGTCCAGGGACCCCGCCAGGCCCGGCGAACCAGCGAGACCACCAGCCCGGCCCACAACACCCGCCACCACGCGACCCCCGCAGCGGGCAGGTAGTCGAACGCGACCACGGCGACCGACGCGCCGGCGTACATGGAGATCCCCGAGAGCACGAACAGGGCCTCGGGGGGCACCGAGTACAGCCGCTCCGCCACGCGCCCCGCCGGGCGAGCGCCGCTCACGACCGTGTCCCCGCGGCGGCCATCCCGGCCCTCCGTCCGTGGACCAGGGAGTCGGCGATGCTGTTCCCCATGAGCCGGTTCCTGCCGTGCAGGCCGCCGGTGATCTCACCGGCCAGATACAGGCCGGGGATCGTGGTGGCGCACTCGCCGTCGGTCACGAAGCCACCCAGCCAGTAGTGCAGGAACGGGCGCACGACGACGTCGGCGCCGAGCAGTCCGTGGCGAGCCAGGGTCCTGTGCAATGAGGGGAACCGGGAAGCCACCTCGGCGCCGTCCACGTCCCCGAGCGTGAGTAGCACCCCGCTCCCCTGCCCGGTCGTCACCCCGTCCCCGCGATGCAGCGCCGCGAAGATCGCGTCGGTGATCTCCAGCCGGTCGGCGCCCGGCGGTGCCACCGGACGGCCGAGGCGATCCACCAGCCGGACGGGCAGCTCTGCGATCGTCTCCGGGACGCAGACTCCGGTGGGGCCCCCGATCTCGACCAGACCGAAGGGCTGGTACTGGAAGTGCGACTCGTGCACCGTGGGCAGCCCCAGCCGGCGGAGCAGCCGTACGACGCGGCCGTTGTCGTTCGGCGGGTTGGTGGTCCGCTCGCCCAGCCGCTTCGCCTCGTCGTAGGCGACGCCCCCGGTGGCGACCACCACGGCGCGCGCTCGCAGCGCCCCCTCCGATCCCTGCAGCACGACCCCATCCGGTCCGGGGACGAGATCGTCGATCGACACCCCGGTGCGCACCTCCACTCCGAGGTCCTCCAGCCGGGCGCGCAGCACCTTGACGAGCGAAGGCCCGAGCCGGTCCCCGATCGACACCACCCTCGGCTCCGACATCCCGCCCGCCGTGTGGCGCACCGGATCACCGCGCTCGTCGCGGTCGAGCGGCAGGCCCCATCCCGCCACCATCTCCACCGTGGATCCGAGCTCGTCGGCGAACCTGCGAACCCGCCCGACGTCCACCGGCACCCTCGCCGACCGCAGCATGTCGGCGACCAGGCTCGCCCGCGACTCGGCCGTCGGAGCGGGCATCTGGATCCCGCCCTGGGCCATCACGGAGTTGGAGCGGCCCACCGGGCCGTCGGTGACGAGCAGCGGCCTCGCGCCCGACTCTGCGGCGGCGACCGCGGCCATGAGCCCGGCCGCGCCGCCCCCGACGACCACGACGCCTCGATCGGATGCTGGCATGCAGGGCCTCTCCCGAGCCTCGGTAGGCTATCAGCGCCTCTCTCGGAGACCGCCATGCCCGATCTCAGCATCGTCGTCCCCACCTACCGTGGTGCCGAGTCCCTCGCCGAGCTGGTCGATCGCCTCGGGACGGTGATGGCGGCACGGGGGATCGACCACGAGGTGATCGTCGTCAACGACGCGTCACCCGACGACACGTGGCCCCGACTCCAGGCACTCGCCGCAGACCACCCCGAGCTCGTGGCCGTCGATCTGCTCGCCAACCGGGGACAGGCCGTGGCGACGCTGGCCGGGCTGGCCTACGCACGCGGCAGCCTGGTCGCCACCATGGACGACGACCTCCAGCAGCCACCCGAGGAGCTGCCGGTCCTCCTCGAGGCCCTGGCGGAGAACCCGCGCTGGGATGCCGCGGTCGGCACCTGGCCGCGCGACCACGGCCTGTTCCGGGCCGTGGGCTCGTGGACGCACGCCCTTGTGGACCGTCTCGCCCACGGCACACCCCTGTCGTTCCGCCATACGTCGTTCCGTATGATGCGCCGTCCCCTGGTCGATGCCCTGCTCGCCCACGAGACGCGCACCCCGGTACTCGGCCCGCTCATCACCCAGCTGTCGTCCGAGACCCACAACGTGGTCGTCGACCACCATCCCCGGAAGCACGGCTCGTCCACGATCACGCTGCGCGAGTCGATCTCACGGGTGCTCACCAATCTCATCCACGGCACGACCCTTCCACTCAGGATGCTGAGCAGGCTCGGGCTGCTGGTCGCCTTCGCAGCGCTGGTGGTCGCCCTCGTGTTCCTGGTGCGCTGGATCGTCGGGACCGATGCTCCCCCGGGCTGGACCTCGTCGTTCCTGGCCACGCTCTTCTTCGGCGGGATGATCCTGTTCGGGATCGGGCTGCTCGGCGAGTACACGAGCGTGGTGATCAAGGAAGTGCGCCGGCCCCCGAAGTGGAACGTGCGCACCGTCCTCGGCCGCCGGGACGACGGAGAGCACCCCGGCTGAGCGTCACCGCATCGCCCGCAGCCACCGCTCCCCGGCGAACGTCATCGCGGCCACGGCCACCGCCTCGGCAGCGACGAAGGCGAGCACGACGCGTTCGACCGCCGGCCACCCCGAGGCAATCACGAGAACGATTCCGCCCCCCGCCACGGAGGCGGCCCACGAGGCACTGAGCGCGACCGATGCGGCCCGGGCGATGAGCGCCACCGTGAGGCCCAGGGCCCCGAGCGCCAGCGTGCACCCGGCCGCCACCGCCGCCGTCACCGCTGCGGACGGGTCGGTGCCCTCCCCGAACAGGACCCTGATCACCGCAGGCCCCACCGCCCAGCCCACGCCGGCTGCCGCAGCTGCTGCGGCGACGGTCGCCGCAGCGCCGAGGCGGGTGATCCTGCCGAGCACTTCGAACCGCCGGTCTTCCACGAGCCGGGTGAGCGGCGCAGTGACCCGCACGGTGAGCCCGAGGGCCAGCAGGTACGGCGCCCGGAACAGCGCCAATGCGGCGAAGAACGCAGTCACCTCGGCCTCGGAACCTCCGAGCGCGGCGAGCAGGGGCGGGCCTCCGTTGAGCACGATCTGCGC
>CAYXHU010000205.1:0-4473 GCA_964464675.1 uncultured Acidimicrobiia bacterium | reverse complement strand
GGCACACTTCCCCCGTGTAGTTCGGGGCCCCCGGAGGGATGTTGCAGGGATGCGTGGTGATCACCGTCGGTCCGGCCGAGTAGGTCCAGTCGTCTTCTTCGGGGGCCGCCGATCCGTATACAAAGGAGATGTCCCTCCAGACCGTGATCGAGAAGCCGACCTGGCCGGGGCTCCGGATCTCCTCGGACGGATCCATCGCCGGGCTCGGCTTGTAGACCTCGCGGTCGGTGGTGAACGTCCCGCACGCCGTCGACGGTGCTTCCACCTCCGGGAAGATGCTCGACCCGGGCGCGTTGCAGGAGTGCCGGGCCTCCACGATCCGTCCGCCGTTGTCCCCCCAGAAGGCCACCCGAATGCTCGTGCCCTGGTAGCCGGCGTGGTGGGTGGTCACCAGCACCGGAGCGTCGGTGTCGTTGCGGAACTTCACGTCCAGATCGGGATATCCCATCGTGGCCTCACGGCCGGCGGGGTAGCGCGTGAAGTAGAGGCTGTGCGGCGTATGGTCCACGTCCTCGAGGCCTGAGAAGAAGATCGCGTTATAGATCGTGGTGCCGAACTGGCTGGTGCCGCCGCCCATGTTCGCCGGCAGGTCACAGCACTGCACCCAGCCGCCGATGATGGCCCCGGCCGGCACGTAGCCCTTCTCTGCCGTCCGCTCCCCCACGACGTCGTTCACGGAGAACACCTCTCCGGGCATCACCACGTGGCCGCTCACGGTGTCGGCCATCAGCTGGATGTTGATGACCCGGTTCTCGCAGCAGTTGTGGTACGTCGCGAAACTGCTCAGCGGGGAGAAGCCGATGAACCCGAGCGCCTCGTCCTCGGTGAGATAGGCACGGATGCCGGTAGCTTCGGTGCCCCGCTTCCCGGTCCCAACCACGTTCTCGCCGCTTCCGCCGTCCATGTGATCGACGTTGGGCGACTCGCTGCGGAAAAGCAGGTCTCCGTCGGCCTGGCCGAGCAGCACGTCCCGGCCGGTGCCGCCGTGCAGCACATCCCGTCCGTTGTACCCCTCGAGGCGATCGGCGCCCGGCCCGCCCCCGAGAGCATCCGCCCCACCTCCACCGTAGAGCAGGTCGTCTCCCCGGCCTCCCCGGATCTCGTCCCCGTCCTCGTTGCCGTACAGGGTGTCGGCGTGATCCCCGCCGTCGATGACGTCGGCCCCCCGGCCGCCCTCGATCACGTCGTCACCCGGACCGCCGTCGATCACGTCGTTGCCGAGTCCACCCGAGATCACGTCGGCACCCGGGCCTCCGTCGATCAGGTCGGCGCCCTTGCCGCCGGACAACTCGTCGTCCCCCGTGCCCCCGTCGAGGACGTCGTCGCCTCCGATGGCGACGATCACGTCGTCGCCGTTGCCGCCGCGCAGCACGTCGTCGCCGAATCCACCCTCGAGACGATCCGCCCCGGTTCCCCCTTCGACGAGATCGTCACCGGGGCCACCGGTGGCCACGTCGTTCCCGTCGCCGGCCCACAGCTCGTCGTTGCCGGCACTCCCGATCAGGGTGTCGTTGCCTGCACCGCCGACCAGCACGTCGCCGCCCCCCTTGCCGTCAAGGATGTCCGCGCCGGGCCCTCCGATGAGTTCGTCGGCCCCGCCGGATCCGATGAGCGTGTCGTCGCCCTCATCCCCCGACACGGCGTCGTCGCCGGGACCGCCACCGATCACGTCGTCGCCGGGGCCTCCGAGCACCCGGTCGTCTCCGGGACCGGCGATGATCTCGTCGTCGCCTGCCAGCGCACAGACCACGTCGTTGCCGGCGCGGCCGACGATCTTGTCCGGTCCCGCAGAGCCCAGGACCACGTCCGGACCGGCCGTCCCCACGACCACGGTGACACCGTCCGCACCCGGTTCGAACTCCGCTGCATCGATGGTGACCTCGAGGCCGAAGCAGGTGGCACGCTCGAGGGAACGCGCCTGCTCCGCAGCGTCGTCGGCGCCGGCGACCGACGGCACGACGAGCACCAGCACCGTGAGGATCGTCAGGGAGAGGCGTCGCATCGACCTACCAGGGTATCGAACTTGGAGACTCAGTGGACACGACGCTCCGGGATCGAGGACCGGATGTCATGCCGGCCGGCCCTCGATCGGCCCCGCGCTCCCGTGCGCCGGCCTCTTCGCGAGGTCGGGCGGCCCCGGCGTGTGGGCCGCCCGACTCATGGATCCTGGAGAGAGGATCACACACCTGTTCAGGTGCCGCCCGGCAGGCTACGACCACCCTCCACCGGCTGTCAACAGGCCCGCCCTCGGTCGCCCGACCTCAGACGCTCGGCGAGGGCGTGCAGTGCCAGCGCACGATGACTGATCCGATTCTTCTCCGCCTCGGAGACCTCGGCGAGCGTCCGACCGGAGTCCAGCTCGAAGAGCGAGTCGTACCCGAAGCCGCCAGAGCCGCGCTCGGCACCTGCGATGCGGCCTCCGAGGACCCCTTCCACGGTGCACGACTCCCCGTCGGGCCAGACGATCGCGATCACCGTCCGAAAACGGGCTCGCCGATCGGCAACCCCGTCCAAGGCGGCGAGCAACATCCGGCGGTTCTCCGCATAGGAGGCATCCGGGCCGGCGAAGCGTGCCGAGTGCACCCCCGGTGCGCCGTCGAGGGCGATCACCTCGAGACCGGTATCGTCGGCGATCGCCACGAAGCCGGTCGCCGAAGCCACCGCCGCGCCCTTCAGCAACGCGTTCTCCTCCAGGGTATCCCCGGTCTCGGGAACATCCGCCCAATCGACACCGTCTACGACGTTCAAGCCGGGCACCGCCTCCAGCAGCACGGCCCTCATCTCCCGGAGCTTGTCGGGGTTCTTCGTCGCGATCACCACCCCGCCCTGCATCACGACTCCAGGGCGCTTCGCTGCGCAGCGACTAGCTGCTCGATGCCCGCGGCCGCCAGATCGAGCATGCCGTCGAGGTCGCTCCGGCCGAACGGGGCACCCTCTGCGGTCCCCTGGACCTCGATGAGCGTCCCCGAGCCTGTGGCGACCACGTTCATGTCGACGTCGGCCGCCGCATCCTCGGCGTAGGCGAGATCCAGCAGCAGCTCGCCCCCGACCATGCCCACGCTCACCGCAGCGCAGTGGTCTGCGACCGGATGCCGGGCCACGACTCCCGCGTCCACGGCATGACCGA
The DNA here is from genome assembly GCA_964464675.1 of uncultured Acidimicrobiia bacterium. Taxonomy (GTDB): domain Bacteria; phylum Actinomycetota; class Acidimicrobiia; order Spongiisociales; family UBA11373; genus CAYXHU01. Next base: position 1,346 of record CAYXHU010000205.1, on the reverse strand, counting down.
GGGCGTCGTGCAACGCCAGCCACGCACCGGTGATCGCCGCGGTCCGCGTGCCCCCGTCGGCCTGCAGCACGTCACAGTCGACTCGAACCATCACCTCGCCGAGCGCTTCCAGGTCGACGACCGCCCGCAGCGCCCGCCCCACCAGCCGTTGGATCTCCTTGGTTCGCCCGCCGGAGATCGCCGTTCGGGGCACCCGCTCGGCACTCGAGCCCGGGAGCATCGAGTACTCCGCGGTCACCCACCCGCGCCCCTGGTCGCGCATCCAGCGCGGCACGTCCTCGGCATAGGAGGCGGTGCACAGCACCTTGGTTCGCCCCATCTCGATGAGCACCGAGCCGGGCGTCATCTCCGTGTAGCCGCGCGTGATCGTGATGGTCCGCAGTTCGTCCGCTCGCCGATCCGTCCTCATATCCTCGTCTCCCATCCCGGTTCGGCCCAGGCCACCGGTCCGTCGAACACTGCGGCAGCCTCGGCAACCGAACGCTGCGGATCGAGCACTGGTGCCACGTGGCACACCACGAGGCGGGCGACCCCGGCCGCCCCGGCGAGTTCCCCGGCCTCCGACGCCAGGAGGTGGTACGGCCACCGCTGTGGATCGGGCTCCCCCTGGTACGTCGCCTCGGAGAGCAGCAGGTCGGCGCCTCGGCTCATCGCCCCCGCCTCACTCCCCGGCCCGGTGTCCCCCGTGTAGACGATCCTGCGCCCCTCGCACTCGACGGCGGTCACGAGCGACGGGATCGGATGGACGGCGGCGCCGAACGCCAGATCCAGAGCCCCCACCCGCGCCCGGTCCCCGGGCTGCACGGTCCGGAAGTCGAACACCGAGAACAGCTCGTGCCCGGGTTCGGCCCTCACGAACGAGGCGAGGTGCTCGGCGGCGCCGTCCGGGACGAACACCGGGATCCCACGGCGACTGCCCGGGCCGTACCGGTAGATGTTGAACACGGCAAACACGTCGGAGCAGTGGTCGGGGTGGACGTGGCTGATGACGATGGCGTCCAGGTCCCCGGGATCGACGGCCTGTTGCAGGGCCATGGCGACGCCCGGGCCGACGTCCAGCAGCACCGTCGTCCCCCCGCCGGACACGAGGTAGCCGGATGCCGGCCGCCCCGGCGTCGGGTAGGTGCCGTTGGAGCCGAGCACGCGGAGCCGGAAGTCGATCGGAGACGTCATGCCGGGCCGCAGTGTAGGAAGCGGGGTGGACACGGGCGCCGGGTACCGTTGTGGCTCGCCGACGGAAGGCAAACCCATGGCTCATCGCGATCACGTGGCGGCGGCGCTGCGCATGGAACCCGGCGAACGCCTGAACCACGCCGAGCATCCTCAGGGAGAAGCGGCCGACGTCG
>CAYXHU010000204.1:0-4497 GCA_964464675.1 uncultured Acidimicrobiia bacterium | reverse complement strand
CGAGCCGATCCGAACCGCCGCCTCGAGGAGCCGGGACAGCGGATAGGCGGGTCGGCCGGGGAGGCCGCGGCCCCAGGTGCGGGGCAGGCTCTCGGCGCCGAGCACGAGCAGCACGCCCAGACCCGCCAGAGAACCGGCCAGCGCCCATCCCGAGACGACGGCACTGATCGCCCACGCCGCGGGGATGGCGGCGGCCACGAGGAGCGACGCATGCACGAACCCCAGCGACGCCTGCAGGGTCACCCGGTCGTCGAGCAGCGACGCCAGCCGCGCCGCCCTCTGGTCTCCCTCGGCGGCGTCGTGGAGCACGTCGGCCCGCGAGCTGCGCACCAAGGCGGCGCCGCCGAAGCGGATGGCTGCGGCTGCCAACGCGAACACTGCCGCAAGCCCGAGGGCGAGGCCGGTCATGAGAGCCGTCTTCCCACGAGCTCCAACAGCTGCTCCTCGCGCCGCTCCATCAGCTCTGCCGAGTCGTCGTCCTCGTGATCGTATCCGAGGAGATGGAGGATGCCGTGGACGGTGAGGAGGTAGAGGAAATCGTCGTAGGGGATCCCGAGACGCGCGGAGCGTTTCCCGATCTCGGCCGGGCACAGGAACACGTCGCCGAGCACCAGCGGCGGCTCGTTGGCGACCGGCGTCGGCACGGCACCGGGACGCAGCTCCTCGAGCGGGAAGGCCAGGACGTCGGTGGGGCCGTCACGCCCCATGAAGCGCCGGTTGTACTCGGCGATCTGCTCCGGCGTCACGAAGATGACCGCCATCTCGGTGTCGGGCGGCAGGTCCTCGGCGCCGAGCACCATCTCTGCGAACCGTCTCAGCCCTGCTGCGTCGAGCGGTTCGGATTGCTCGTCGCTCACGAAGACGTTCACCTGACGCTTCCACCCGTCGTCCCCGGGAACCCGGGGTAGGGGATCCTCGTGTGGTAATAACCGATCAGAGCATCGACGAGCGCCTCCTTGATCCTGGTGAGCTCGCCGAACGTCACGTCGGACTCCTCGAGCTGGCCGTCCTCGACCTTCTCGGTGATCACCTGCTCGACCAGGGTGCGCAGGCTCTCACTGGTCGGGTCCTCGTGCTGAACCATGGCCCGGGCCGCGGCCTCGCATGCATCGCTGAACATGACGATGACCATCTCCTTGGACTGCGGCTTGCGGCCCCGGTGGCGGTAGTCGGCGGGGTTCACGTCGTCCCCGTACAGGTCGAGGGCCTTGTGGTAGAAGAACCGCATCAGGCTGGTCCCGTGGTGGGTGTAGATCCCCTGCGCCACGTCGGGAGGAAGCCGGAACTCTCTCGCCAGCCGCAGGCCTTCGGAGACGTGCGAACGAATGAGCCGCGCCGACTCCTCCGGCGGCAGCCGGTCGTGAGGGTTCGACACCCCGAACTGGTTCTCCACGAAGAACTGCGGGGCGGTCACCTTCCCGAGGTCGTGGTAATAGGCCATCGCCTGGGCGAGCAGCACGTCGGCGCCGATCCCCCGGGCGGCCCGGCCTGCCAGGTTGCCCACCATGATCGAATGGTTGAACGTGCCTGGGGCCTCCTCCTCGATCCGGCGGAGCGCGGGGTGGTTGCGGTCGGTGAGGTCGAGCAGCGTCTGGGCGGTGGTGATCCCGAAGAGGGATGCGAGGAAGGGCAGCACGCCGAGCGCCGCCACACCGGACACGAGCCCCGACGCAGCACCGACCACTGCCGACAGCACGACCGTGTCGCTGCCGTTGAAGTACCAGGCGACCGCCGCGGCGAGGGGGGCGTGTATGAAGGCGCTCAGCACGACGGCGGCGTTCAACTGGGCGCGGCTCGACACCGCGGAGACGAGCGGGATCGGCGCCAGAGACGCTCCCGCCGCATAGACCACCAACCCGACGTCCCCGGTGGCCAGGGCCGTAAAGGTGGTGACCGGCACCGCCATCAGCACCGCCATGCGCGCGTCGAACAGGTTGGCGGCCAGATACCCGAACAGGGCAGCCGGGAGCAGGAACCCGAGCTCCACCCGGTCCCGAGCCACCAGCTCGGGCACCCGCGCCGCCAGCGCGGCGAGCACCACCAGGACGCCGAACAGCCCGACCAGCTTGGGGTGGCGCCAGTGCTCCTTGCCGATCCGCCACACGAAGAACGCGCCGAGGAGGACCATCAGCGTGGCGACCACCGCGAGCGCCCGCAGGGACGGCCCGCCCTCCTCGGGTTCGAGCAGCCCGAGTTCGAGCACGGCCTGCAACTCGACGGGATCGACTACGTCGCCGGCCCGCACGATCGCCTCGCCAGGCAGGAACACGACCGTGACGTCCGGCACTCCTTCGGCGGCGGCCTGGCGCGCCGCCTCCGTTTCGGCCTCGTCCTTCACTTCGTTGGCCTGGAGCGACACCGCCACGAGGTCGGCGACGGCCGCCTCGACCGCGGTGCGCTGCTCCTCCGGCAGATCCCTCAGCAGGATGAGCGACCGCGGGTTGGTGACCAGGCCGCTGCGGACGGCCTCGAGTTCGGTGGAGCGGATCCCGGCGTCGAGCAGGTCGAGTGCCAGCGTGAGGGCCTCGTCTTCGACGAAGCTGAAGACCGGCTGCTCCCCTTCCGCCACCCGGTCCACGTCGTCGTTGCGCACGTCCACCATCGCTTCGATCGTCTCGGTTCGCAGCAGGGGATGCATCTCCCGGAGCTCGGCGATCTGGAGCTCCCGTGGCGGCGGCGGGGCGATCGTGGTGGTCGTCGTGGTCGACGTCGTCGTGGACGAGGTGGTGGTCTCCTCCGACGTCGTCGTGGCCTCGGTCGTGGAGGTATCGCTCGAGGGCTCGGTCGTGGAGGTCTCCTCCGGGAGCGTCGTGGTCGTGGTGGTGGATGTCGTGGTGGTCGTCGGCACCACGACGTCGTCGTCGGGAACTTCGAGCGGCTCCGCCGCGGCTTCCGCGTTGGCGAAGAAATCCTGGATGCTCTCGAGGACCGCTTCGGTCGTCTGCGCGTCCTCGGTGTAGACCTCGTCGACGCCGAGGCGTTCCGCGGCCCGGGCGGCCTCGGTGGCCTGCTGATCGACCACCGACACACGGTCGGTGGCGACGAATGTCTGCGGCGCCGGCTGGCCCTGGCTGAGCGCGATCGGCTCCACTTCGTTCGTGCGGTTCACCACGAGGACGAGCGCGGTGAACACGATGGTGGTCCCGAGGATCACCGCACGCGCCACCCCGGAGAGCCGTGCCGCGACCCTCATGACTCGCCGGCCTGCTGCTCGTAGAGCCGGTACGCCTCGACGATCGACGCAACGATCCGGTGCCGCACCACGTCGTCGGCGGTGAGCTCGACGAAGGCGACCCCGTCGATCCCCTGCAGCACATGATGGACCTGTCGCAGCCCGGAGCCTCGGCCGGTCGGCAGGTCCACCTGGGTGATGTCGCCGGTGACGACCATGGTCGAATTGAAGCCGAGACGGGTCAGGAACATCTTCATTTGCTCCGGCGAGGTGTTCTGGGCCTCGTCGAGGACCACGAAGGCATCGTTGAGGGTCCTGCCCCTCATGTAGGCGAGCGGGGCGATCTCGATCGTGCCACGTTCGAGCAGGCGCTGCGTCTCCTCGGGCCCGAGCATGTCGTAGAGCGCGTCGTAGAGGGGACGAAGGTAGGGGTCCACCTTGGCGGCGAGGTCGCCGGGGAGAAAGCCCAGGCGCTCGCCCGCCTCGACGGCAGGCCTCGTGAGGATGATCCGGCCGATCGCTCCGGTGGTGAGCGCCTCGACGGCGAGCGCCATCGCCAGGTAGGTCTTGCCGGTGCCGGCCGGGCCCACCGAGAACACCACCGTGCTCGACCTGATGGCGTCCAGGTACCGCTTCTGGTTGAGGGTCTTCGGCCGGATCACCTTGCCGCGACCTACCGCCACGCCGTCGGTGAACACCCCCGCCGGGTTGGGCTCGCCCCGCTTCACGAGGTCGAGCACCCGCCTGACCCGATCCGCGTCGAGACGCTGGCCGTCGGCGACGATGGCGAGCAGCTCCTCGAACGTCGCCTTGACGCGCTCGGCGGTGGTCTCGGGGCCGCTGATCGTCAGCTCGTCGCCGCGCGCCACGATCTGGGCGTCGCCGAAGGCCTGCTCGACGAGCCGCAGATATGCGTCACGCTCCCCGAGCAACGCCAGCATCTGGTGGTCGCCGGGGACGCGCAACCTCACCTCGGTCGGTGAAGAAGGGGTCACAGAGTTCCTCGCAGCGCGGGGATCATCGGGGACGACAGTATACCCCGGGCCCTCTCCCTCACCCGCAATCTGCGTGCGACCGCTCCTCAGAGAGGCTCGTTGGCGACGCCGAGTTCGCCGAGGCGCTTCGCGAAGGCCTCTTCGCTCTGCTCGAGCAGTAGGGCGAGGAGCCGGAGATCGTTGCGCCGCACGGTCAGGACCTTCCCGTTGAAGTCCTGGCGCATCATCTGGATCGACCGTAGGAACCGGTCGAAGATCTCCGCCTCGGTGCCGCTGAGCCGCTCCACCGCATCGAGGTCGATGGTGATCCCACCCGATGGCAGGGGCGAG
>CAYXHU010000203.1:3706-4505 GCA_964464675.1 uncultured Acidimicrobiia bacterium | reverse complement strand
CTTGAATCCGCGTTCGGAACGAAGCCACGGGTCGACCTCGGCGTCGGCGACGAAGGTGCCCATCCAGTCGTCGAAGCTGGCCAGGTCCATGTAGACGAGCCGGGTGGGATCGGTGCCGTCCCAGATCGCCGCCTCCGGATCGACCGCCCGGGCGATCCCGCTCACCTCTGCGATCTCGAACTGGTCCGGCAACGACACGAACGGCCGCAGGATCACCCGGTCCCCGGGTTCGAGACCGGACAGTTCGGCGACACGTTCCCCGAGCGCCACCTTCAAGATCGGCTCGGCGTCTCGCTCCGGGTTCTGATCGACCACCAGCTCGCCGGACAGCAGCGTGATCTCCTCGCCGAGAGCCTGGGTCGAGAAGATCCTGCTCTGCGTCGCCTCCATGGGAGGAGTCGGCCACGGTGGCTCGGGGATCTCCTCGGGAGGCGTGTCGGGAGGCAGTTCGGCCAGCTCGGCGCGCCACGACTCGGCCAGGGCCAGCCAGTCCGGCGTCCCCACCGGGATGAAGGAGACCTCCCGGCTGAGGATCCGCTCCTCGACGTCCGTGTACCAGGTACTCAGGCCGGCCGCAGCCTCCGACACGGCCTCTCTCGTGCGCTGCGCATCGGGTGCGGAATGCTCGGTGTTGACTGCGACGGCACTCAGGTTGACGGTGGCGTCGGGCGCCTGCCGGAACGTGAACAACAGGTCGATCGCCTGGACCGAAGACTCGTAGAGGGGCAGCACGACCAGAAGCGCGGTGACCAGCGTCGCGCCGAGGAACGACCCGACGAGCATGAGACGTCTCGCCCAT
>CAYXHU010000203.1:0-3696 GCA_964464675.1 uncultured Acidimicrobiia bacterium | reverse complement strand
GGACGGGGGGGAATTCGTCAGTACGGTCTTGGCGACTGCATCGTCTTGCTGTTCAATGGCGAACGCCGGAGCTACCGCGACAACCAGCCCAGAAAAACCTGCGGAGGTAGCATCAGCCTCGTTAATCAGCTTTTCCCGGAGGCCAATCGAGCTGTCTTCCCACCACTCCTTGCAGTAGGGCTTGCCCCAGGTAGGTGGCGATGCGCACGACCTGTGATCCTCCTGCAGGCCCGGGCGTACCCTAGTTGCTCATCGACGGGTCCGGTGCGGTGTGGCCTGCTCCCCCCAGGGCGGGGGACTCCGGTGCCGCCCATCGCACCGGCCTTCCCACAAGGTGTCGAAGGGCACACCCGCTCGCCGCGGCCACGCCGTCGAACACCTCCACCTCCCGGCCGGGGAGGCCAACACCCCGTGGGCCACCGAAAGTCTCCACCACCCGGCCGGGGAGGCCAACACCCCCTCCGCCCAAGCTGCCCGAAGGGCAACCGCCCGCAGGGCACGGCGCCACCTCCCCTTCAGAGGGAGGAAGAAGATGGCAGAGGCGAGGTCTAGGCGATGCCGGGCAGCTGCAACTCCTCGGCGCGTACACAGGCCACCTTCGAGCCCTCTACCCACCGAGGCTGGGGCTTGCTGCCGAGGCACTCAGAGACTGCGTAGCCGCATCTCGGGGCGAACGGACATCCCTCCCCGATCTCCCACAGGTCCGGGGTATCGCCGGGGATCGGCTCGAGCCGCCTCGGGCCCAGGCCCGGCACCGAACGCAGCAGACCCGATGCATAGGGGTGTCGCGGCGTTCGGTACAGGAGACCCGCCGGTGCCTCCTCGACGATCATGCCCCCGTACACCACGGCGACCCGATCGGCCACCGAGGCGACGACACCGAGATCGTGGGTGACCAGGATCATCGCCATCCCCATCTCCCGGCGCATGTCCTCGATGAGATCCAGCACCGCCCGACCCACCGTGACGTCCAGGCCGCTGAGCGGCTCGTCCGCGATCAGCAGACTCGGCTCGGACAAGAGCGCTGCGGCCAGCATGGCCCGCTGGGCCTGCCCGCGCGACATCTCGTGGACGAACGAGCTGAACGATCGCCGCTTCGGCAGCTTGACCCGACCCAGCGACTCCAGCACGCGCCGCTGCAGCTCCTCACCGGTGAGGCCGCGATGCTCCTCGAGCGCCTCTCCGCTCTGCTCACCGATCAGATCGATGGGGTCCCACGCCCCGATCGCATCCTGGAACAGCACGCCGATCCCCATGCCGACGAGGCTGCGCCAGTCGGCATCCTCGAGGTCCTGGAGGGTGGAGCCTTGAAACCGGGTCGTGCCTCCGGCGACACGGGCCCCGGCCGGGAGCAGATCGACCGACCCGAGCGCGATGAGGCTCTTCCCCGACCCCGACTCTCCGACGAGCGCCAGGGTCTCCCCCTCGTCGACGGCGAACTCGACGCCGCTCACGACCTCGTGGATGGCCAGGTCGCGGGCGATCTCGACGCGCAGCCCGGAAACCTCGAAGAGGCTCACGACGGCTTCAGGGTCGAGATGGCGCGTGCCACCCTCTCCCTGGCCTCGGCCGCCACGGCCTCCATCTCCGGCGACGACGACATCTGTGCCATGAGGTCCGGAGCCATCGCCGCGACCACAGTGCCCTCCCGAGCCTCGTAGACGACGACATTGCACGGCAGGAGGAGCCCGATCTGCTCGTCGGCCTCGAGCGCCCGGTGGGCCAAGGGAGGATTGCAGGCGCCGAGGATCTTATACGGCGGACGCTCGACTCCGAGCTTGGTGCGCAAGGTCGCGGCCACGTCGATCTCGGTGAGGATGCCGAATCCTTCGGCCGCCAATGCGTCCCTGACCCGTTCCTCGGCGACCGCCGGGTCGAGGGTTGTGACCACGGCGATCCCGTAGGGGAACTCCTCCACTGCGCCTCCTCTCGGTATCGGCACGCGAGGGTACTCCCCGCAGCACCGGACGGCCCCGCCGCGAGTGGGCATCCACAGCGCAGGGCCCCGAAGCGGGGCGAACTCCTCTGGCGCTCTTCCCGCCCGGGCGCGACGATGTCCCCGGGAGGTGCCCATGGAGTTGACCGCCACCGTCGCAATCCACCTCGACGAGGACGAAACCAACACGCTTGCTTTTGCACAGCTCGACCTCCGAGGTGACCACTTCGAAGCAAGCGGCCGGGCCCGCCGCAATCCCGGCGACCGCCCCATGCCCGTCGTCGGCGAGGAGCTCGCAATAGCCCGGGCCCTCAGCTACCTGTCGGTCGAGGTGATGGAAGCCGCACAGACGAAGATCGAGCGATTCCTCGCCGAATGACCGCATGAAGCCGATCATCGTCACCAGGATGCCGAGCGGGGCCGCCCGCCAACATCCACTCCTCTTCGTGCACGGAGCGTGGCACGGAGCGTGGTGCTGGGAGGAGCGTTTCCTGCCGTTCTTCGCCGAGGCCGGCTACGAGTCTCACGCGTTGGAGTTGCGCGGCCACGGAGAAGATCCTCGTCCGCTGCGCCGGCGCACCCGGATCGCCGACTACGTCGCCGACGTCGACGACGCAGTGCACTCGCTCGGTCGAGCCCCGGTGCTGGTCGGCCACAGCATGGGTGGCCTCGTGGTGCAGCGCTACCTCGAGGGACGCCGCCTGCCCGCAGCCGTCCTGCTGGCAACGGTCCCGGTCTCCGGAGCCTGGGGCATCACCGGACGGGTCGCCCGGCGCCACCCGCTCGCCTTCCTCGCCGCCAATGCCACCCTTCGGCTGCGGCCGCTCGTCAAGACAACCCGGCTCGCCCGGTCGCTCCTGTTCGCAGACGGCATGGGCGGCGACGAGGTAGAGCGCCTCTGGTCCCGCCTCGGCGACGAGTCCTACCGGGCGTACCTCGACATGCTGGTACGCCGCCCGAAGCCGACCAGGGTGCTCACCCCGGTGCTCGTGGTGGCCGCCGGCAAGGACCGGATCACGTCCGTCGCCGAGCAACGGGAGACGGCTCGAGCGTACGGAACGGAAGCAGTGGTCGTCGACCACGCGGCCCACGACCTCATGCTCGACACGCTCTGGGAAGAAGCGGCGGCGGCCATCCTCGACTGGCTCGAGCGCTGAGCGTCAGGACCGGCCTACCGGGACGAGCTCGACGTCCTCGGAGAAGCCCTTCAGGTGCACGGGCCGGGACACCCCGAACCGGATCCCGGGGAGATCACCGACTCTGGACTGCATGCCTGCGGTGATCAGCGACTCGCCCGCCGCGGCCGCATCGGCCACCCGAGAGGCGAGATTGACGACCGAGCCGACGACGTCCTCCCCCAAGGGGGTGACGGTGCCGGCATGGGCGCCGGCGCGCAGGGACAACCCGGGCGGAGCAGCCTCGACGAGCTCCAGCCCGCCCAGGATGGCCGCCTCGGGTGCCGCGAAGGTGACCAGGTGGCCGTCCCCGAGCCGCTTCACCACCCGGCCGCCCCGCCCACGGACCACCGCGTCGACGGTTCGGTAGTGGACGTCGAGGAGGCGCGACGCACTCGCGTCCCCTTCGGATGCGGTGAAGGCGGTGAACCCCTCGAGATCGGTGAACACGACCGACAGGTCGATGCCCTCGGCCCGTCCAGTTCCCAGGGCGGCAGGATGCCCCACTTCGGATCCGAGGAGGTCGAGAGCGCGGATCCCGGCCTCGGCGAGCAACGAAGGACGCTCCCTGACCGTAGCGGCGAA
>CAYXHU010000202.1:0-4565 GCA_964464675.1 uncultured Acidimicrobiia bacterium | reverse complement strand
CCGGCAGGTCCGCGGCCGCCTCTGTCGCCCCGACGTCGCCGCGGCTCAAGAGCACCGCGGCCTCGACGCCCGGCGCCTCGGCGAGCGCGGCCGCCAGGACCCGCGGCACACCGACCGTCTTCGCCACCAGGGCGTCCATCTCGGCGAACAACGGGTGGTCGGCGTTGACCCTGACGTACACGCGGTTACCCTGGCGGCGCCGGAGTATCCAGTCGCCTCGCGCCAGGCGCTCGAGCTCACGATGCACGTTCGCCGGCGCCTCTCCCGTCCGCCGCGCGAGACCTCGCACGTGCCACTCGCCGCCCGGGTCGGCGAACAGCTCACGCACGACGGCGTCGCGCGTGCGCGAATGGCCGAGATCGATCACGTCACTCCCTCACGTCCTCGCCGAGACCGGACGGGCAGCATTCCTCACAGATCGTTATCAGAAACGATAACATCTTCTGACAATCCCGGAGCCGCGGTCGCACGCTTGCCCGCTCCTGGTCCCGCGCATGGACCCGGCCACACGACCGGATCACCAGCGGGATCCTCCTACCGGGCATGCGGGCCGGTCGTACACGTCGTCCCCACGCGAAGCGGATCTTTGTCCTTCGTGGCACCGCCGCTCGATGGGGTGTTGCGGAGCTTGTGATAGACTGCGCATGGTCGCGGTAATTGCGCTCGCTCGCACCGGGCGCCCGCCGACCACAGACCAGGCCAGCAAGAAGAAAGAGGTGAGTGCGATGACCGACCGCGTGTTCTCCCCGATCGCCCGGATACTGTACGGAGCCGGACAGGCCATCCGCACACCCTCGGGCGTCCACGTCGACCTGCTCCGCGCCTACGGGCCGCTCGACGAGAACGGCCTCGCCCATCTCTACGGTGGAGAGATCCCGCCGAAGGAACAGGACTAGCCCACCGTCTTCACACGCCCCCCACCCGGCCCCTGTTGCCACTCCCCCGGCGCAGGGGCCGTTCCATTTCCGCCGGCCGAAGCCGCTCCACGACGTCGGACATCTGCGACGGCGGCAGACGAAGAGGCGCGGCCGCACGGAGACCGGCCGGCGGACACGGGGACGTACGAGGGAGCCGGACGGGCGATCCGCAACACAGGGACGGAGTCGAAGCCGGACGGCGTCGGGCGACCCGGGGCCGCCCCGGCGCCGGAGGGGCGGCTCAGGCCGGGAAGTAGCCCGGGAAGCGGCGCGGATGCTGCTTGCGCCGCTGGTAGGTGCGGGCCAGCTCCAGGAAGATCCCGACGTCGCGCTCCAGGTCAGACTGCGTGCCGTCGAAGTAGAACGTCCGGATCGGGATGTTGTCGTGGTCTCGCTGGACGACCGGGTAGACAGACTCGGTGACGATGCCGTTCATACAGCTGAACGGGCTGATGTCGATGATGCCGTCGGCACCCTTCCTGTAGAGGTAGATGGCCTTGCCGGTGCTGAGGACCATCTCGCCGAGCGCCCCGGTGTACGGCAGGTAGGGCCACGCGAACTCGAGGATGTCGCGGATGTCGTGCGGCTCCTCGTAGCCGGCGAACTCCTCCTCGAACGGCGCCAGCAGCGCCTCCTCGTCGCGGTGCTGGATACCGGCCTTGATCCGGCGCACCAGGCTGGCCCTGGAGAACCGCTTGCCCTCTTCGATGAGGCGCCGGCGGTGCTCGTCGTCGGTGTACCAGATCCACTCGCCCACGTCGCTGAGCCAGCATTCGCCGCCGTGTTCCTCCACAACGCGCACCAGGTCCATGTTGGAGAACGTGTTGTTGCGGCAGAAGATCTCGCCCACGACGCCGATGAGCGGTCGGGAGCGGTCGTAGGCGGCGGGGATCCCCCGGAACCGGTCGCGGGACCGGGTGACCGCGGTGATCATGTTCGCCAAACGTTCGTCGTGGGTGACGTCACGGGCCTCCAGGGCGGCCGCCACGTCCTCGAGACTCTCCTGGTAGACGGCGTCGGTCCGGCCCTTCTCGCGCTCGTAGGGCCGTGTCTTGAGGAGCAGCTTCATGAGGATGTCCTGGGCGACGACCGCCCGCCACGCCGTGCGCACGAGGTCGTTGCCATACTCGCCGATGGAACGGTAGCCGTCGCTCGAGGTGATCGTCGTCATGGGTGACGGCGGAACCGGGATCGGCGGCGCCCACCTGCTCAACGCGGCCCGCCGCAACGTCGGCATCACGGTGCTGGTGTTCGACAACCTGAACTTCGGGATGACCGGTGGGCAGCACTCCACGACGACCCCGCAAGGGGCGATCACGTCGACCACCCCCGAGGGCAACCTGGAGCGGCCGCTCGACATCGCCGCAACCGCCGCGGTCAATGGAGCCGCCTACGTCTGGAGGGGCACCTCGTACGACGACGACCTCGCCGAGCGGATCGCCGAGGCGATGGCGGTGCCCGGGTTCTCCCTGCTCGACATCTGGGAGCCGTGCACCGCGTATTTCGTCCGGTCCAACAAGGTCTCCCGGAGGGGCCTGTTGGAGATCATGGAGTCCCTCGAGCTCGAGGCCGGGGTGATCGTTCGCCGCGAGGTGGCCGAGTACGCCGCCGAGTACCGGCGCGTGCACGCCGGCGGGCGGCCCGGCGACCCGGCGCGGCCGCTGGAGCACGCGCACCGGGCGTCCCTCGATCACCGATGCGTGCTCGTGGCGGCGGGAGCGGCCGGCGGGAAGGTCCGTTCTGCGGCACGGCTCACCGGGATCGCCGCCGTGCTCTCCGGCTTGTGGGTGGCGCAACGCGACGAGTATCCGGTCACCGTGAAGTCGGGCCACAGCATCTCCACGCTGGTGCTCGACACCAGGCCGATCGACTTCGCCGGGGCGGCCCGGCCCGACCTGCTGGTCCTGCTCGCCCCGGAGGGGGTGAAGACCTCCCGGCCGTGGCTGGCCGCGATGCAGCCCGGCGATCGAGTGATCGCGGTGCCGCAGGTGGCAGGCTCGTTCGAGACGGCGGCCCGGGTGGCGGTGGTCGATCCGGCCGGGACGCGCGTGTCGGCGACCGACGTATCGCTCATGGCACTCGCCGCGGCCGCGGCCGACACCGGGATCGTCCCGATTGCGGCGTTGCTCGACGCGGTGGAGCGCGCCGGGGGCCGTCATGCCGACCGGAACCGGCACGCGGTGGAGGCGGGGGCCGAGCTCGGCGCAGCGCTCGGGTGACGCCCCGGAGCTCGCCGGCTACTGGTACGACACGTAGTACGCGGTCGGGGTGAGCTCGAGGACCTGCTCGGGGGTGGGCGTCGGGAAGTCCTCGTCGTAGAAGTTCTTCCATCCCCACCAGAAGTTGCCGGCGTCGGGTGCGCCGGTGAGGGCGTTCCAGGTCTCGTACTTCGTGTCGATGGGGCCCTGGCCGTCCATCTGGATGATGACCGCAAGCTCGGGCGGGGCTTCGACGAGCTCCCGGTTGGTGATCATCGAGAACCGGAACTGGTGGAGGAGCAGCATCTTTTGGGGCAGCGCCTCGGCTCGCACCATGTCGGCCAGCCACCGGGCGACCTCGTTGACCTCGGCGGCGTCGACGGTCCCGAATTGCTCGAGATGGACCTGATCGGGAGCCAGGCGCCATTCGGGGTCGAGGGCGAGGCCGACGTGGGGCTCGCGGAGGAACTCCTCGTAGAGCTTCGCCTGGGTGAGGAAGTCGGTGCGGCCGGGCTGGAGGTCGAGCAGCACGTACAGGCCTTCCTCTGCGGCGATCTCCACCCAGGGGCGGATCACCTCGACGCTCGTCTCGTTCGAGTAGTCGCCGTCGGCGCCCGCCTCGGAGGAGGCGACCGTGGCGATGATCTCGAACGCCGGGAGCACGTCGAGGCCGTCGGCCCCGTAGGGGGCCGCCAGTCGGCGGGCCCGCTCCACGGACGCTGCGGGGTCCTGCTCGCCGAGGACCCCGAGGTCCGTCGTGAGCGGGTTGCCGTAGAGCGCCACCATCCGGCGGTCCGGGAACAGCAACAGGCCGCCTCCCGGGAGCTCCCGGCCCGAAAGGATCAGCTCGAGCTGCCAGTCGGCGTCCTCGGGCAGGTCTCCCACCAGGGTGACGCCGTCGCCGGCCAAGCGGACGGCGTCGAGGTCCTCCGGGGGCAGGGCGCGCAGATCGTCGGTCCCGACGGCGAGCAGGAGGTCGTTGGTCGCCGCAGCGGCGACGTGGACGGTGTGCAAAGTGTTGCCGGCGCCCTCGCTGACGATCCAGACCCGGGGCGGCGGATCGGCCGTCTCGACCGGGTCGGGAGACGAGTACCCGGGAAGCCGCTCGGTCTCGAACGGTTCGAGCATGCCTGCATCCGCCCCGGGTGGCCCGGCCACGGTGACCAGTTCCGGTCCGAGCCGGGCGAGCTCGGCGGCGACGTCGATGCGAACGGTGCCGTCCACGAGCAGGAGCGGGCCGCCCGAGGAGATGGCGTGGGCCGCGGCGGCGGCCACGGCCGGGTCACCCGCCGGCGCGACGGTCACGTGGTCGGCGCAGGGGTACGTGGCCTTGGAGACGGCCACCGCCTCGGCCACGGGGTCCTCCCCTGACAGCCTGCCCGGAGGCTCCCCGGGGACCGGCCGACAGTCGCGCGGGGGCTCGGTGGTCGTGGTCGTCGGTGCCGTGGTG
>CAYXHU010000201.1:0-4597 GCA_964464675.1 uncultured Acidimicrobiia bacterium | reverse complement strand
CCTTCTTCCTGCTCATCTACTCCCGGATCGCGCTGGACCACTCCGCATTCCTGCTCGAGGACGTCGCCCGGCAGATCGAGGCCGAAGAGGCCCGGTACTGGGAGCTGCGACTGGAAGTGGCAAGCCTCCAGGATCCGGACAGGATCACACGCCTGGCCGACGAGATGGGGATGGTCTATCCCGAGACCGTCCACACCGTCGAGGTCTCCGGGCTCGGCACGTCGGGTGGCGACGCGGACGACCGCTGGGTGGAGCTCAAGGGCCTGCTCAGCGCCCAGCCGTGACCGGCGCGCCCCGGCAAGGGGCCGGCCGTGGCGGCGCCTGAACTGCCGCGACGGCGGCCCCGCCGGCTCGACGCCAGGCTGGTGACCGTCGGAGTCGTGTTGGTGCTTGCGTGGGTCGGCATCGGATACCGGCTGGTCATGGTCCAGGCGCTCGACTCCGAGGAGTTCGCGGCACGCGGCCTCGACCAGCGCCTCCACAGGGAGACCCTGGCGGCCGACCGCGGCACGATCTTCGACCGGGACGGCCGGGAACTCGCCGTGACGGTCGAGTCGGTGAGCATCTACGCCAACCCGAGCGACATCGAGGACCCCGGGGCCGTGGCCCGCTTGCTGGCTCCGCTGGTCGACGAGTCTCCCGGTGTGCTCATGCAGCGACTCGGAACCGACGAGACCTTCGTCTACGTCGCCCGCCAGATGGACCCCGACGACGCCGAACTGGCGATGGCCGCCAATCTGCCCGGGATCTACTCCCACACCGAGCCGGCGCGCGTGTACCCGGTGGGCGAGCTCACGTCGCACGTCATCGGGTTCGTCTCGGAAGGCGAGGGGACCGGACTCGAAGGACTCGAGCTGCACTACGAGGACCAGCTGCGGGGCACCCCGGGCGAACTCCAGGTCGAACGGGACCCGCAGGGCCGCACGATCCCACAGGGCACGTATCAGGTCGTGCCGGCAGAGCCCGGGAGCGATCTCGTGCTCACCATCAAGACCGAGATCCAGTTCGCCGCGGCGCGCGCCCTCCGGGCGGCGATCGAGCGAACCGGCGCCGACTCCGGTTCGGTGGTGGTGCTCGACGCCACCAACGGCGAGATCCTGGCCATGGTCAACCTCCCCGGGTTCGATCCTCACGAGCCCGACGAAGCACCCGAGGGAGCGCTCCGCAACCGGAGCGTCACCGACATCTTCGAGCCCGGCTCTACGCAGAAGGCGATCACCGTAGCGGGGGTGCTGGAATCCGGCCTGGTGCAGCCCACGACCGTGCTGGAGTTGCCTCAGCTCATCGAGATCCAGGACACGACGTTCCTCGACCTCACCATCCACCCGGACCGCCTCACCGTCACCGAGATCGTCTCCTACTCGTCGAACATCGGCACGATCCTGCTCGGCGATATGCTCGGCACGGAGGCGCTCCACGGGTACATGGCCGCCTTCGGCCAAGGCCGGCCGACGGGAATCGACTTCCCCGGAGAGGCATCGGGGGTGCTGCGCGCCCCGCAGGACTGGTGTGTCACCACCTGCCTGGCCGGGACCTCGATCGGGTATCACGTAGCCGTGACGCCGCTGCAGATGGCGGCCGTGTTCGCGACGATTGCCAACGACGGAACATGGGTGCAGCCCCATCTCGTCCGTGAGATCGTCGACGGCCGCGGGGTGCGCTCGCCCGTGACGACCCGTTCCAGGACGGTGATGTCCCCGGACACCGCGGCGAGCCTCAGGCTGATGCTCGAAGCGGTCGTGGATTCCGGCACCGGTTCCCTCGCCGCGGTGCCCGGGTACCGGGTCGGCGGCAAGACCGGGACCACCGAGAAGTACGACGAAGCGGCCGGCGACTACACGGAGGACGACGTCGTGGCATCCTTCATCGGGATCGCACCCATCGAATCCCCTCGGATCGTCGTCGCCGTGGTCCTCGACTCGCCTATCGAGGACGCCTCCGGGGGCCGCGGTGCGGCTCCGGTGTTCGCCGACGTGGCCTTGGCAGCGCTCCACCAGCTGGGGGTTCCGCCCGATGCCGAGTGACCATCCGACGCTCGCCCGACTCGCGGAGGCCGCGGGAGGCTCCGTCGTCGGCGACGGCGGTGTCACGATCCGCGACGTGACCCACGATTCGAGGCTGGCCGGCCCCGGAGTGCTGTTCGTCGCGGTGCGCGGGCTGTCGGTGGACGGGCACCGCTACGTCCCCGACGCGGTGTCCGCCGGAGCGGCCGCGGTGTGCGTGGAGACGGATCCTCCGTCCCGAGTGCCGGCGATCGTCGTGCCCGACACGAGGATGGCCCTCGGGCCTCTGGCCGCGGAGGCGCACGGGCATCCCTCCGAGCGGCTGGCGCTCATCGGTGTGACCGGCACCAACGGCAAGACCACGGTGACCCACCTCATCGAGGCGATGGCACGGCGGGCCGGGACGCCGGTGGCCGTGGCCGGGACCGTGGGTGCCAGGATCGCCGGGCGACCCCTCGCCATGGCACACACCACCCCGGAGGCCTCAGACTTCCAACGGCTGCTCGCCGAGATGGTGCACGCCGGGGTGGAGGTGGCCGCCGTCGAGGTCTCCTCGCACGCGATGGCGCTGGGGAGGGTGCAGGCCACGCGCTTTCGGGTCGTCGCGTTCACGAACCTCTCCCAGGATCATCTCGACTTCCACGGGACCATGGAGGACTACTACCGGGCCAAGGCGCGCCTGTTCGCCGCCGACTTCGCAGAGCGGGCCGTGATCTGGGCAGACGATCCGTCCGGCCTGCGGCTGGCCGGCGAGGTCGGGATCCCGGTCACCACGGTCGGCGCGTCCTCAGGAGACGTGCGCATCACCGACCCCGAACTCCGATTCGGCGGATCCTCGTTCACGCTCGTGACGGCGGACGGTTCCGTCCGCATGCAGATCCCGCTGGCGGGGTGGATCAACATCGCCAACGCGGCGATCGCCGCGGTGTGCGCTGCGACGGTCGGCATCGACTGGGATAGCATCGCCGCCGGCGCGGCCGCCGCCCCGGCGGTGCCGGGCCGCTTCGAGATCGTCGAGACGTCGAGGGACTGCACGATCGTGGTCGACTACGCCCACACGCCCGACGGCATCACCGCGATGGTCACCGCCGCCCGGGGGCTGGCCCCCGGCCGAGAGGTCATCGTCGTGGTGGGCGCCGGCGGCGACCGGGACCGCGCCAAGCGAAGGTCCATGGGGGCGGCGGCGGCACAGGCGGACGTCGCGGTGCTGACGTCGGACAACCCGAGGTCCGAGGATCCGGAGTCCATCCTCGACGAGGTGGAGGCGGGAGCGTCGGGCGGTGGTGCGGTGGTGATCCGCCAGCCCGATCGGCGGCTCGCCATCAGGGCGGCTCTCGACCGGGCCGGGGCCGGCGACGTGGTCCTCGTGCTGGGCAAGGGGCACGAACAGGGCCAGCAGTTCTCGGATCGCACCGTTGCGTTCGACGACCGGCTCGTGGCCCGGGAGGAGGCGGAGGGGGTGGCGTCGTGATCGCCATCGGGGTCGCCGCCGTCGTGGCGTTCGGCCTGACGATCGTCGTCACGCCGCTGGCCATCAGGGTGCTGCGGGCGAGGTCGGTGGGCCAGTTCATCCGGGAGGAGGTCGAGGGGCACCTCCACAAGCGGGGCACTCCGACGATGGGCGGTCTGGTGATCATCCTGGCCGTGGTGGCCGGGTGGCTGGCCGGCCACGTCGACGCCCGGAGCCCCGAGGGGGACTGGCAGATCGGGTTCCGCAATTTCGACCTGGAGGGCTCGCTGGTGCTGCTCGCCTTCGTGGGCATGGGCCTCATCGGGTTCGCCGACGACTACCTGAAGGTGACGCGGGAGCGGAACCTGGGGCTCAACAAACGCTGGAAGTTCTTGGGGCAGCTGGTGATCGCCGGGCTGTTCGCCTGGGGTGCCTACGTGGCCGACGTCACGACCGAGCTGTCGTTCACGCGGCCGCTCGGGTTCGACCTCGGCTGGCTGTACGTCGTGCTCGTGTTGTTGATGCTCACCGGCACCGCCAACGGGGTCAACTTCGCAGACGGCCTCGACGGGCTCGCCTCGGGCTCTGCGGCCGCGGTCTTCGGAGCGTTCGTGATCATCTCCTTCTGGCAGTTCCGCAACCCGGCGTTCTACGAGATCGAACCCACCCTGGAGTTGGCGATGACGGCGTCGGCGTTGGTCGCCGCATCACTCGGGTTCCTGTGGTGGAACGCCGCGCCGGCGCGCATCTTCATGGGAGACACGGGGTCGCAGGCCCTCGGCGGGGCAATGGCTGCGTTGGCGCTCCTCACCAACACGCACCTGCTCCTGCCGATCCTCGGCGGCCTCTACGTGGCCGAGACGCTGTCGGTGATCATCCAGGTGGTCGCCTATCGCGGCTGGGGCCGCCGGGTCTTCCGGATGGCTCCCTTCCATCACCACTTCGAATTGGCCGGATGGCCCGAGATCACGGTGATCATCAGGTTCTGGATCGTCGCAGTCCTGAGCGCCGCGCTGGCGCTGGGGATCTTCTACGGCGACTTCATCACCTCGGGAGGTGTCGGATGAGGGCGCTCGTGGTCGGTGCCGCCGTGAGCGGCCGGGCCGACGGGGGAATATCGTCAGGCCCACGCTGGGGCTCAGTC